>NZ_JAOALE010000003.1:0-152754 GCF_047462575.1 Synechococcus sp. 'PEA 65AY6A-5F PE A' | reverse complement strand
AGTTGGTTTGCTAAGTGCTGCTATTGTACCCCTTGAGCCCTTAACAGGCTGTACCACCCATCAACCTTGCGGGTAACGGTAGCAGTCTTGATCGTAAAACCGTCGGGCAAAGGACGGTGCTGGATCAGCTTAACCGGCCCAATTTTGGGCAGATGGATAAACTTCCCTCGAATGCAGTCCTGCTTCATTTGGGGGAAGGTAAAGGAGCGGTACCGCCCAACACCCTTAAATCTCGGCCTTCCTGCCCGCTTGCCGTTGGAGTCACCTTTGATCCATCTATCAAAGGCCCTTTGTACCCGCCGTATGCAGTCTTGGAGCACCTAGGAATAAATCTCTCGGTATTCAGGAAACAAAGCCTTGGTATTGGGCAAGTCCCGCTGCTGCGAGTACAAGTCGGGCTGCTCCTTCAACTCAGGCAGATGACAGACCGTTAAGGAGCAAGCATGGATACCGCAGCGATTTTGCTCCCACCAGCGGAAGCGCTCCGCCAAGCGATAGTTGTACTGTTTACGCAACAACTCCAGCCACTCACCCATTAGGGCGACTTGGCTAGAAGTAGGGCGCAAGCGGTACTGGTAGGCAATTCGCACATGAGATTACGATATCTGTTCATGAGTGTCTTCGCCATTCATCCCGACTCTGACCGGCCCCCCAGTCCCCCCGTGTACGGGGGGATATAGGGGGGTACAGGGCAGGCCTTCCTGGCGAATTAGGTAAACCTTGAACGCTATGACCTCCGCTTCTGCCCCGCCAGACCTGAAAGCCCACGGCCTTTCCCCAGAGGAATACCGCCAGATCCAGCAGCAACTGGGCCGGGATCCCAACCCCACCGAGCTGGCCATGTTTGGGGTGATGTGGTCGGAGCACTGCTGCTACAAGAACTCCCGCCCTCTGCTAAAGCACTTTCCCACCACGGGCGAGCGGGTGGTGGTGGGGCCGGGGGAAAATGCCGGCGTGGTGGATCTGGGGGATGGGGACTGGCTGGCCTTTAAGATCGAGTCCCACAACCATCCTTCCGCCGTGGAACCCTTCCAGGGGGCGGCCACCGGGGTGGGGGGCATCCTGCGGGATATCTTTACCCTGGGCGCCCGCCCCATTGCGCTGTTGAACTCTTTGCGCTTTGGGCCGCTCACGGATCCCCGCAACCGCCGCCTCATGGCCAGGGTGGTGGAGGGGATCGCCCACTACGGCAACTGCGTGGGGGTGCCCACGGTGGGGGGGGAAGTGGCGGTGGATCCCTGCTACAGCGGCAACCCCCTGGTCAACGTCATGGCCCTGGGCCTGCTGGAGACGCCGGCGGTGGTGAAGTCGGCAGCGCGGGGAGTGGGCAACCCGATCTTGTACGTCGGCGCCACCACCGGCCGGGACGGGATCCGCGGGGCCAGCTTTGCCAGCGCCGAGCTCAAGGAGGACGCGCAGCAGGATCGGCCGGCGGTGCAGGTGGGGGATCCCTTTCTGGGCAAATGTCTCATCGAGGCCTGCCTGGAGGCCTTTGCCACGGGAGCGGTGGTGGCGGCCCAGGACATGGGGGCAGCCGGGATCACCTGCTCCACCGCAGAGATGGCCGCCAAAGGAGGGGTGGGGATCCGCTTTGACCTCGACCGCGTGCCGGCGCGGGAAAGCGGCATGGCGGCTTGGGAATACTTGCTCTCGGAGTCCCAGGAGCGGATGCTGCTGGTGGTGCAAAAAGGCCGCGAGGCGGAGGTAATGGAGATCTTCCATCGCTGGGGCCTGCAGGCCAGCGTGGCCGGAGAAGTCATTGCCGAGCCGCTGGTGGAGATCTGGCACCAGGGATCCTGCGTGGTGAGGGTGCCGGCGCGGGCCTTGGCGGAGGATACTCCTGTTTACGTCCGCCCCCTGTTGCCAGAGCCGCCGGAGTATGTGCAAGCGGCATGGCAATGGGATCCCGCCACTCTACCCCCCTGCGATCGCGAAGGGATTCACCTAGGTCAGGCAACGCTGGCCTGGCAAGAGGTGCTGCTGCAGCTTTTGGCCCGCCCCACCCTGGCCAGCAAAGCCTGGATCTACCGCCAGTATGACCACCAGGTGCAAAACAACACCGTCCTTTGGCCGGGACAGGGAGATGCGGCGGTTATCCGCATCCGCTCCCAAAAATTTGGCGTGGGCGAGGTGCCCCCTCTGCAGGCTGCCCGCAAAGCCATTGCCGCCACCCTAGATGGCAATGGCCGCTGGGTGTATTTGGATCCCTACGAGGGGGCCAAGGCCGCCGTGGCCGAAGCCGCCCGCAACCTCTCCTGCGTGGGGGCGGATCCCCTAGCCATAACCGACAACCTCAACTTCGGCAGCCCGGAAAACCCAGTGGTGTACTGGCAGTTGGCCCTGGCCTGTCGGGGGATTGCCGAGGCCTGCCGCGCCCTGGGCACGCCGGTTACGGGGGGGAACGTCTCCCTCTACAACGAGAAGGGATCCCAGGCCATCTACCCCACCCCCGTCATCGGCATGGTGGGCCTCATTCCGGACTTGAAATTCATCTGTGGCCAGGGGTGGCAGCAAGAAGGGGATCTCGTCTACCTCTTGGGATCCCAGGCCGTCACCAGCCTGGGCGGCAGCGAGTATTTGGCGGCAATCTACAACAAGGTCACGGGTCGTCCTGCCCCCGTGGATCTGGAGCTGGAAAAGCGCGTGCAAGGGGCCTGCCGCCACGGCATCCGCCAGGGGTGGGTGCGCTCCGCCCACGACTGCAGCGAGGGAGGGCTGGCGGTGGCCTTGGCAGAAGCCTGCCTGAGTGGGGGCCGCGGCGCCAGCGTCTCCCTAGCTCCTGGATCCCTGCGCTGGGATCAGGCCCTCTTTGGCGAGGGATCCAGCCGCATCCTCGTTTCTGTGGACCCGGCCCAGCACTCTCCTTGGGAAGCCTACTTAGAGTCGCAGCTCCCCGGCCAGTGGCAGCTTCTAGGACAGGTGGGCGGGCCTGCGGATCCGTTGGTGTTGACAACGGCAGAAGGGGATCCCCTGTTGTCAGTCTCTTTGGCCGCCCTGCAGGGTGCCTACTACAGCGCCTTTGCCGACTAGCCGCCTAGCTCCCCTCTCCCTCAGGGAGAGGGGCTGGGAGAGGGGCCGGGGGTGAGGGGGACTACCTCAAGCTGATTTTGCCTCAGACAAATTGGCCTGGATCACCTCCCGGTAGTGGGACTTGGGCTTGACACCCACCACCTGAGCCACCAGCTCCTTGTTTTTGAAAAACTGCACCGTCGGCGTGCAGGTGACCCCCCCTGCCTCGGCGATCTCCGGGTCTTTCTCGATGTCGATCTCCACCACATGCAGCTTGTCGGCAAACTCTTCGATGACCTTGTTCAAGATCAGCTTGAGGGCATGACAAGGGGCACAGGTGGGGGCGGTGTACTTGACCATCAGCAGGCGATCGCTTTCGTGGTAGAGCCGCCGCAGGGCATAGCTCCCCTCGTGGCAGGTCTGGCTGAAGTCGAGGTCATCTTGCACCTCCTGCTCAAAACTGGCCTCCTCAACAGCCGAGTCTCCCCCCGGCTCTACCTCGACAGCAGAGGCAGAAGCGGGCTCAAGATGGCTTTGAGGGACGACGTGATACTCCTGTGCCAGGCCGTGTTCGGAGAGCCAGCGCTCCGCCAGCATGGCCGCCATACAGCCGGTGCCGGCAGCGGTGATGGCCTGGCGAAACTCGTGATCCTGCACATCCCCGGCGGCAAACACGCCCTCTACACTGGTGGCTACAGATCCTGGGCGGGTGACAATGTAGCCCACTTCATCCAGTTCCAGTTGCCCTTTGAACAAGTCGGTGTTGGGCTTGTGGCCGATGGCGTAGAACAGGCCGCCCACTGCCATCTCCCGGATCTCGCCCGTCTGGTTGTTGCGCACCTTCACCCCCGTCAGGCGCAGGCCGTCGCCCAGAACCTCCACCGCCTCCGTGTGCCAGTGGACGGTAATCTTGGGGTGGTTGAGCACCCGGTCTTGCATGGCCTTGCTGGCCCGCATCTTGCCACTGCGCACCAGCATGTGGATATGGGATCCAAACTTGGTCAGGTAGGTGGCCTCCTCACAGGCGGTATCGCCGCCGCCAATGACCACCAGCTCCACCCCCCTAAACATGGGCATGGCCCCATCGCAGACGGCGCAGGCCGACATGCCCCGGTTCCAGTAGATCTCCTCTCCGGGCAAGTGCAGGCGCTTGGCCGTGGCCCCGGTGGCAATAATCAGGCTGTGGGTGCGCACTTCCCGTTCGTCAGAGCGAACCACAAAAGGCCGCTGGCTCAGATCCACAAAGGTGACGTCCTCGGGGTAAAGCTCTGCCCCCCACCGCTGCGCCTGGGCACGCATGTTTTTCATCAGTTGGGGGCCACTGATGCCCTCGGGAAAACCCGGAAAGTTCTCCACCTCGGTGGTGGTCATCAACTGCCCGCCCGGGATCCCGCCCACCTGAAACCCCTCAAACACAACCGGCTTCAGGTTGGCACGCCCGGCATAAATGGCCGCCGTAAACCCAGCAGGGCCAGAACCAATAATCACCACGTTCTCAACCCGACTTTGCTCTGTCATCCGATGTCGCTCCTTGCTGTTGCTGAAAACTAAACCAAACTCATAACGACTACGTTTTAGCCTAACACGAGCTGGTACCCTCGGCGAGGCTGGAGCTTGTTAGTCCCATTTTCGCTTTCCTCTAGCTAGGGGGACAGGGTTTTGTCTCTGTCTGGAGGACAACAGGGCAGAAACGCCTGGCTGAGAGGCGCGATGGCCAACCTCTGGAGCAGAAGGCCAAAGCCAGGGCAATTTCGTATCAGAAACTACAAAATGCTGAGATCGGCCTTTCTAGGATGGGTGAGCGCTTTTGGCCCATTCAAGTCGAAGCGTGGGGATCCCGTCTAGCTTTGATTACCCCAGTCTCAACCGCAACCCAATTAGGAGAGAGTAATGGCATCCACGCCCCAAGAAGTGCTTCAGATGATCCAGGACAACGATGTCCAGATGGTGGATCTCAAGTTTGTGGACATCTTCGGCACCTGGCAGCATGTCTCCTTCCACTCTTCAATGCTGACAGAGCAAGTTTTTAGCGAAGGGCTGCCCTTTGATGGCTCCAGCATCCGGGGCTGGAAATCCATCAACGAGTCGGACATGTACATGGTGCCAGACCCCAAAACGGCCTGGATCGACCCCTTTTTCCAAGTGCCCACCCTCAGCCTCATCTGCAACATCATCGAGCCGCGCACTGGCCAGCCCTACAGCCGTTGTCCTCGGAGCCTGGCCATGCGGGCGGTTGCCTATCTGCAGTCTACCGGCATTGCCGACACGGCTTACTTTGGCCCAGAGGCAGAGTTTTTCATTTTTGAAGATGTGCGGTTTGACCAAACCCAAAATGCCGGCTACTACTTCGTAGATTCGATTGAGGGCCGCTGGAACTCAGGCCGGGAGGAAAAAGGCGGCAACCTCGGTTACAAGCCGCGCTACAAAGAAGGCTATTTCCCCGTCCCGCCTACCGATGCTCATCAAGACCTCCGCACCGAGATGCTGCTGACGATGGCCAAGTTGGGGGTGCCTATCGAGAAGCACCACCACGAGGTGGCTACCGGCGGGCAAGGGGAGCTGGGCTACCGCTTTGCCGATCTGATCACGGCTGCCGACTACATGATGATTTACAAGTACGTGATCCGGAACGTGGCCCGCAAGCACGGCAAGACAGTGACGTTCATGCCCAAGCCCCTCTTCAATGACAACGGCAGCGGCATGCACACGCACCAGTCCCTCTGGAAAGACGGTCAGCCCCTGTTCTACCAAGAGGGCAACTATGCCGATCTCAGCGAAACGGCTCTCTACTACATCGGCGGCCTGCTCAAGCACGCCCCGGCCATCCTGGCCTTCACCAATCCCACCACCAACTCCTACAAGCGCTTGGTGCCCGGGTTTGAGGCGCCGGTAAACCTGGCCTACTCGCAGGGCAACCGCTCGGCTTCCATTCGCATTCCGGTCACGGGCAAAAATCCCAAGGCCAAGCGGCTGGAGTTTCGCTGCCCCGATGCCACCTGCAACCCCTACATCGCCTTCTCGGCCATGTTGATGGCCGGCTTGGACGGGATCAAGAACAAGATCCACCCCGGCGAGCCCCTGGACAAAGACATCTACGATCTAGAGCCAGACGAGCTGGCCAAGATCCCCTCCACGCCCGGATCCCTGCTGGATGCTTTGGAAAGCCTGCAGAAGGATCACGCTTTCTTGTTGGAGGGAGGCGTCTTTACTGAGGATCTCATCGAGGCCTATATTGAGTACAAGATCGACAACGAGATCAACCCCATTAATCTGCGGCCTCACCCCTACGAGTTTGCCCTCTATTTCGACGCCTAATCGAGGTTTTCATCTAAAGCATTAGTTCTCGACCAAGGCTTTTGAACGGGATCCCTTCTTGCTGGAGGGATCCCTTTTTTGTGCCTGCTATGGTACTCTGGGTGGGGGTGCTGAGTTTACAAACTCAGGGGGGGGTTTGGATGGGATGGCTTATAGCTCTTATTATTTGGGTCCTTATTCTCTTAGGCCTTCTGGCGCTTGTTGTCTATCTAGAGAAGCTAGCTGACTATCTAGAGAAGAAGCGTCGGGAAGCTTTGGAGCAGGTGGCCAGGAGCCTGGGCATGTCGTTTTCAGCAGAGCTACCCGAAGGGATCCGCTCCCGCTTGCTTCAGGCAGGCTTTAAACTATTTGAACAAGGCTACGATCGACGTTTCTACAACTCAATGTCCAAGCGGCTAATCGATGGAACTGAGATCGGTGCCTTTGACTATCAGTATGGGTACCCCAGCGGCAGGGGCAAGAGGCGGGCCAGGGCAGGAGCGCCCACACCCGACGATCATAGGTACCCCAGCGGCAGGGGCAAGAGTCGCAGGATTGTCTGGGGCAAGAGTCGCGGCACTCATTGCCAGTCTGTTTTCTGGGCCTATTGCGAAGACCTACGGCTACCTCATTTTCGGCTGCACCCAGAAGTTCCCTTGTTCCACGACGTTGCTAAAGCTTTTGGCATGCAGGATATCAATTTCGAGAACCATCCCGACTTTTCTCGCCGCTACCTTTTGCGCGGAGAAGATGAGGCTAAGATTCGCCTGCGCTTCCACCCCAGTTTCCTCAACTTCTTGGAGCAGCATCCTCCTTGTTGCGCTGAGGGATCCGGGCCGCAGCTTATTGTTTGGCGGGACGACCAACAGGTGAGTCCAGAAAAAATGGCAGACTGGCTGCGCTTCGGGGAAGAATGGGTGCAACGACTGCGGCTGCGTCGCGTTTAACTCTCTGGATCGTCCCTCAAGGCCACTCCCTGGGTATGATGAGAGGAAGAGTTTAAAAAACGTAACGTGTCTTCCTCATTGTCCCAGGCGGTTGTTCTCATTACAGGGGCCACAGGGGGCATTGGCAGCGCCCTTGTGCCTCTCCTGGCCCAGGCCGGAGCCCATCTAGTGCTGGCGGCGCGGCGAGAAGGGCCCCTAGCCACCTTGGCCGAGAAAGCAGTAGCCCTCGGGGCTGCTTCTGGAGTAGGGATCCCCACAGATGTAACAGACTACGCCCAGGTCGAGGCGCTGGTGACCCAAACGCTGCAGAGGCACGGGCGGATCGATGTGCTAATCAACCTCGCCGGCGCCGGCATCCTCAAACCTGCCCCGCAAATTACCCCTGTTGAGCTGGAGCGGATGCTGGCGGTCAACCTCAAGGGCAGCTTCTACACCAGCCAACTGGCGGCCAACGCCATGCGGGAGCAAAAATCCGGCCACATCCTCAACTTCCCCGGCATTCTGGGCCGCCACCCCATGGCCATGGCCTCTGCCTACTGTGCTGCCAAGTTTGGCGTGGTCGGTTTTACCAAGTGCATGGCTGACGAGCTGAAGCGCTTTGGGGTACGCTTTACTCTGTTTTACTTTGGCGGCATCGACTCCCCCTTCTGGGATCCCATCAGCCTCAAGGTGCAGCGGGACAAAATGCTCAGCCCTGCCACGGCTGCCGAGGCGATTCGCTTTGTCCTGACGATGCCTGCCAATGCCGTGCCCAACGAGGTGGTGTTGCAGCCGGAAAGCCACCAGTTTCTCTAAGGCTTGCCGAGTTCTGGAAGAAATCCCTGCTGCAGGATCCAGAGCTGGCACAAGTCGGTATTGCCAGCGGGAACTTCCCCAGGCAAGAGAGGGTGGGTTGGGGCTGGCCAGATCTCCTTGCGGCCCTTTGGGCAGATTGCCTCCATAATCAGGAAGACGTCCAGCCGGGGGCCTAGCCGATGGAGGCCATACGCTCACTTGTGCAAGAGGAGCCCATCCTCTCCTTTGCTCTGTTGCTGGGGGTGATCCTGGTGGTGCCGCCGCTATTTGAGCGGCTGCGCCTGCCGGGGTTGGTGGGCCTTTTGGTGGCGGGGATCGCCCTGGGTCCTCAGGGACTGAACCTGTTGACTTCAGAGCTGCCGACGGTGCAGTTGCTCTCGGAGATCGGCGTGGTCTATTTGCTGTTTGTGGCCGGGCTGGAGATCGACCTGGAGCAATTTCGGCAGACCCGCAACCGCTCTGCCACCTTTGGCTTGTTGACCTTTGCCATTCCCCTAACCGTGGGCACCGCCATTGGGCGGCTGTTTGGCTTTGGCTGGAACGCGGCCATCCTGCTGGGATCCCTGTTTGCCTCCCACACCCCCCTGGGCTACCCCATCGTCAGCCGCTACGGTCTGGTGAAAAACGAGGCGGTGCTGGTCACCATCGGCGGCACCATCTTCACCGACATTGCCGCGCTGCTGGTCTTGGCGGTCTGTGTCGGCATCCACGGCGGCGAGTTTTCCCTCTGGAGCTTGGTGCGGCTGCTGGGATCCCTGCTGCTGTATGCGGCTGCTGTGCTGTTTGGGGTGGACTGGCTGGGGCAGCGGTTTTTTCGGGTCACCGGCAGCGAAGAGGGCAACCAATTTTTGTTTGTGCTGCTGGCTCTGTTTGTGGCGGCTCTGGGGGCGCAGTGGATTGGGGTAGAGAAGATCATCGGCGCCTTTCTGGCGGGGCTGGCCGTGAACGATGTGCTGCGGGAGGGCTCTGTCAAAGAAAAGATCGTCTTTGTCGGCAGCATCTTGTTCATCCCCGTCTTCTTTGTGGATATAGGGCTGTTGCTTGATCTACGCGCTTTTTTGCAGACCCTTAGCTCCCTTTGGCTGCTGTTGAGTATCCTGCTGGGGCTGGGCCTCAGCAAGTACGCTGCTGCCCAACTCTGTCAGTGGCTCTACCGCTACACCCCGACCCAAAAGCTGATGATGTGGTCGCTCTCCTTGCCCCAGGTGGCGGCTACCTTGGCGGCAACCCTGGTGGGGTACCGCGTGGGGTTGCTCAATGCAGACGTGCTCAACAGCGTGGTGGTGTTGATGTTGGTAACGGCCACCCTGGGCCCAATTTTGACCAGTCGGGCGGCCACGCAAATGGCTATGGAGGAGGAACAGAGTCGGTTCCCATCTCCACCAGGAGTCGCTCCCGCCTCCGCAGCGCCGCCTCCCCAGCCCTACGTGGTCGTGGTGCCGCTGGCCAATCCCGAAACCGAGGAAAACCTGCTGGAGATGGCCTGCCTCCTGGCCAAGCAGGAGGGCGGGCGGGTGGTTCCCCTCTCGGTGGCGACCGGCCACCTGCACATGGACTCTCCCTTGCTGCAAACTTCCCTGGAGCACGGAGACCACCTCCTCAAGCGGGCGACGGAGTTTTGTCGGCCCTTTGGGGTGGAGGTCACCCCTCTCTGCCGCATCGACAGCCACGTGGCCCAGGGGATCAGCCACGCCAGCCGTGAGCAGAACGCCAGCCTCATCGTCATGGGCTGGAGCGATCCCACCCGCTTACAGGCCCGCCTCTTTGGCAGCGTCATCAACAGCGTCCTCTGGGCTGCCCATTGCCCAGTTGCCGTAGCACGCCTGCTCCATCCCCCCCACAAGCTGCGGCGGATCCTGGTGGTGCTGGAAAACTTTCGCTCGCAGACGGCTCGGGCGGTGCGCCTAGCCCAGATCTTGGCCGCCGCCAGCCAGGGAGAAGTTACCTTGCTTCACATCTGCTTCGCCAGCACCCCCGAAAGCGATCGCCAGTGGCTGGAGGCGCAGCTTTTATCCCTAGCCCAACAGCCAGACTTGGGCTACCCCGTCCAGGTCAAGGTCTTGGCCAGTGACGAGGTCGTCAAAACCCTCTTGCAGGAGGCCCAAGGATTTGACCTGGTGGTGCTGCCCTCTTTTCGTCGGCGCAACCCCAGCGGGAGCCTATCCTTCAGCGACACGACCACTCGCCTCCTAGAACGCCTCACCTGCTCTCTGATCATGCTCGGAGAGCCACTGTAAACTGCTCTTCCAAGGGTAGGCCCTGAGGTGGGACTCGATGTATTTGCCTAGTTTCGGCAACAGGGATGTGGTAGCGATAGCTGCTAGCGGGCTTAGAAATGCTGATGGGTGTGGGGGTGCTGCTTGATGTTGTCGGCATCCCTCACTTCCATTGCCGCATTGAGAATCCGCCGCGGCTCAGCGCTGAAATGGAGCTTGAACACCCCCCTCTCTGGCGTGCAGACCTGGTGCAGAGGGATGTGACGAAATTGGGGCTTGCTGCGGTACGTACGGGCCGCCGCTTGTAGCCGCTCCACAAAATCTTCTCCCAGCACCACCCCTGGCGGGAAAACATCGGCGGGCAAAGTCGGGATCCCGTTGTCGACAACTTCTGCGTAAGTAGTGGCGTAGAGAAGGCAGTAGGAAGTGCTGCGGCGCTCTTGGGCCAGGCAATCCAGGGCGGCGGCGGGAACCGGCTCGGCCACCAACACCTCCCTGAGGCGACCGTCCTCATCCCGTTGGAAGCAAGAGGCCACTCCCAGAACTACATAGTCCAGCCCCTGGACGGTGCCTGAGCTGAGGTGAGTTTGTGCCGTATCCGCCATCGCTGCCCTCTCCGCGTTGCTGGTTGAACTTTCTTGACCTCAGGTAAGTGCCGGGATCCCATGACAAGACCCGTGGTCCTCACCTTAGCAACAACTTCAGGGTTGGACACCTTGCTCTGGGCAAGCCCAGCCCGCAGTTACCTGGGCCTAAAACTCCTGCCGCGCTTCTAGGGCACGGGCCAGGGTAACCTCGTCGGCATACTCCAACTCGGATCCCATGGGCAGGCCAAAGGCCAGACGGGTCATGCGCAGGCCGGGGGCAACCGGCTTCAGGTAATCTTTAACCACGTGCATAGTGACCTCCCCCTCCACGCTAGGGCTGAGGGCGAAGATCAGCTCTTGGGGCTTCTCCCGCGCCACCCGGGCCACCAGCTCGCGGATGCGCAACTGCTCGGCCCCGATCCCGTTCATGGGCGAGATCAGACCCCCCAAAACGTGGTAAAGGCCCTTGAACTCGCGGGTGCGCTCCATGGCGATGAGATCCTTGACATCGGCCACTACGCACCAGGTCGACGGATCCCTCTGCGGCGAGCGACAGATCTCGCAGGGATCCTCCGCCGACCAGTTAAAACAGATGGAGCAATGCTTAACGGTTTGCTTAGCCTCCAGCAGGGCTTTGGCCAGGGCCTCGACCTCGCCAGCAGGCCGGTTGAGCAAGTGCAAGGCCAGGCGCTGAGCTGTTTTGGAGCCAATGCCGGGCAGGCGCTGCAGCTCCTCGATCAGGCGAGCCAAAGGGCGAGTGTACATAGGAAGCCAGGCTGGCCGGGATCAGCCCAACCCCAACCCCGGCAGGCTGATGTTTCCGGTCAGCTCCTCCATGCGCTTGCGCATCGTCTCGGCGGACTGAGTGTAGGCGTTCACCATCGCCGTCAGGAGCAAGTCCTCCACCACATCCACCGGCTCCTGGAGCACTTGGGGATCCAGAGAGACCTTGAGGGGCTCCTGGTTGCCGTTCACTGTCACCTTCACTAGCCCATTGCCGGCCTCGCCGACGATCTCCATTTCTTCTAGCTCTTTTTGCAGCCTTTGAGCGCCGTCGCGCACCTCTTGGGCCTTCTTGAGGGCTTCTTGGATTTTGCCGAAGGGACCAAAGCCTCGGGTCATGGGATCCTCTTCTAGACACTGCTGTTCTACTCTACCCCTTTCCTCTTGTCGGTAAAAGTACCCGCCAAGCTGGAAACCCAGGTCAGATCGGCCTTTTTAGCCTGGGGTTAACCCTGACGAATTATCCTCAACAGAGAGGGCAAAAGCGTCCCCTGCCTGGAGGTGTCATGGCTCAACTGTTGCAGGATCCGCAGTCGCTAGCCGCCCAGCCCAGCCCCGTGCGCCAAAAGGCTTCTCCCTTGTCCTGGCGGCGCTGGATCCCGGAGCGCTGGTATGTTCACCTAGGCCTGTGGCTGGCCTGTTTGGCGCTGGGGTTTCCGGTGCTGTATGCGCTGATCGTGAGCACCCAAAACAATGCCGAGGTATTTCGCTATCAATTGACCTTTGGCTCCTCGTTGGCCTTTAACTGGCAGCAGGTGATGGTGGCGCGTCACCTAGGCCATTACATGGTCAACAGCGCCATCGTGGCCACGGCCATCACGGTGGGCAAAACGGTTTTGTCACTATTGGCGGGGCTGGCCTTTGTCTACTTTCGCTTTCCGGGCAAGGGGCTGGCCTTCGGCTTTGTGCTCATTACCCTGATGATGCCCACAGAAATTCTGATCATCGCTCTGCTGCGGCTGGTCACCAACCTGGGCTGGGGATCCACCTACTACGCCCTGATCGTGCCCTTTCTGGCCAGCGCCACCTCGACGTTTTTGTTTCGCCAACATTTTTCCAACATCCCCCGCGAGCTGGCGGAGGCGGCTCAACTGGACGGGGCCAACCCGCTGCAGTTTCTCACCCAGGTGCTGATCCCCCTGAGCTGGAACGCCATCGGAGCCCAGGCGGTGATTCACTTCGTCTACGCTTGGAATATGTACCTGTGGCCCCGCTTGATCGTGCAAGGCCGGGAGCGGCAGGTGGTGCAGGTGGGGCTGCAATCCCTGCTCAACCTGGATAGTTCCGCCTCCTATGGCCCCATGATGCTGGGGGCGATCATCGCCAGTATTCCGCCGCTGGTGGTGTTCATTGCCCTGCAAAAGCCTTTCATGAGCGGCCTGGCCCTCAGCCGCGACAAGTAAGTTAGCGAGATCCTCATCCCCGCGAGTGCTCCCTTCATGCCCAGAGATCTGCGCCGTTTCATCGCCCTGCTGGAGTCCCGTGGCCAGCTTCGCCGCATTTCAGCAGAAGTAGATCCCGACCTGGAAATTGCCGAGATCGCCGATCGCCTCTTGGCCTGCGGGGGGCCGGCGCTGCTGTTTGAGCGGGTGAAGGGATCCTCGATGCCCCTGCTGATCAACGTTTTGGGCACGGTGGAGCGCATCTGCTGGGCGCTGGGGATGGAGCAGCCGCGGGAGCTGGAGGAGCTGGGGAAAAAACTGGCCTTGCTCTACCAGCCGCGCCCGCCCAAAAATTTTGCCCAGGCCCTGGAGCTGGGGCAGGCGCTGTTCCGAGTCTTCCAAGCTCGACCCAGCCGGGATCTCTTCCCCCCCTGTCAGCAGGTGGTGCTGCTGGGTGAGGCGGTGGATCTCACCCAACTGCCCCTGCTGCGGGTCTATCCCGGCGATGCCGGGCGGGTGCTGACCTTGGGGCTGATGGTTACCAAAGACCCGGAAAATGGCATTCCCAATGTGGGGGTGTACCGCCTGCAGCTCCAGAGCCGCAACACGATGACGGTGCAGTGGCTGTCGGTGCGGGGGGCCACCCGGCATTTGCGCAAGGCGGCGGCCCTGGGCCGGAAGCTGGAAGTGGCAGTGGCCATCGGGGTGGATCCCGCCGTGATCCTGGCGGCGGCTACGCCCCTGCCGGTGGATCTGTCGGAGTGGCTGTTTGCCGGCCTCTACGCCGGCGAAGGGTTACACCTGGCCCGCTGCAAGACGGTGGATCTGGAGGTGCCGGCCCACGCCGAGATTGTTCTGGAGGGCACCATCACGCCAGGGGAGGTGGCCCCCGACGGCCCTGCCGGGGATCACATCGGCTACTACGGCCCTCGCAACGAGCAAGCTCCGCTCATCCGCTTCCACTGCCTCACCCACCGCCGCGATCCCATCTACCTCACCACCTTCAGCGGCAAGCCTCCCAAAGAAAACGACATGATGGCGCTGGCCCTGAACCGCATTTACACCCCCATTCTGCGGCAGCAGGTGCCGGAGATCGTGGATTTCTTTTTGCCCATGGAGGGCTTGGGCTACAAGGTGGCGATTCTGTCCATCGACAAGGCCTATCCCGGCCAGGCGCGGCGGGCGGCCCTGGCTTTTTGGAGCGCCTTGCCCCAGTTTAGCTACACCAAGTTCGTCATCGTGGTGGACAAGGACATCAATGTGCGGGATCCGCGGCAGGTGCTCTGGTGCCTGTGTTCGCGGGTGGATCCGCAGCGGGATGTGTTTATTCTGCCGGACAACCCCTTTGACGCCCTGGACTTTGCCACCGAAAAACGGGGTCTGGGGGGCAAGATGGGGATCGATGCCACCACCAAGATCCCCCCGGAAACCGACACCCCCTGGCGGCAACCGCTTGCCCCGGATCCGCAAGTGGCCCGTCTGGTGGATCGCCGCTGGGCGGAATACGGCCTGGCGGATCTGGACTTGCAGCCGGCGGATCCGCGCCTATTTGGCTACGAGTTCTAGGGGTGGCTAAGAGGCTGGCAGGTGCAACAAGCGCTGTCTTGGCTGGTGCTGCTCCTGAGCTATGTCGGGCTCGGGCTGGGATCCCTGCCCAGGCTGCGCATGAACCGGGCCACGATTGCCCTGGCGGGATCCGCTTTGCTGATTGCCCTAGGAACAGTGGCGCTGCTGGAGGCTTGGGCAGCCATCGACGCGACCACGATTGTCTTTCTCCTCAGCATGATGGTGGTGAACGCCAGCTTGTCCCAGGGCGGCGCCTTCCAGCTAGCTTTGCTGGGCCTGATTCGGGTTAGCCGCAGTCCCTTTGGCCTTTTGCTCATGCTGGTGTTCGGCAGCGGGCTGCTCTCGGCCTTTCTCCTCAACGATACCCTGGCACTGGTGTTTACCCCCCTCACGTTGCAGGTGACAGCCGTGCTGGGGCTGAACCCTATTCCTTACCTCTTGGGCTTGGCGGCGGCCACCAACCTAGGGTCTGTAGCCACCCTGAGCGGCAACCCGCAGAACATCCTCATCGGCTCCTTCTCCGGGATCGGCTACCTGGAGTTTGCCGCCCAGATGACCCCGATTGCCGTGGTGGGGCTGCTGTTGGAGGTGGGGCTGCTGTGGCTCTACTACCCCGAGGTGCGCTCGCTGCAGCCCTTCGCCCAGGTGCCTTGGACGCCGCTGCGCCTCTATCCCCCCCTGTTGCGCAAGAGCGTGGCCATTACAGCGGGCCTGTTTGGGGCCTTTGTGGCCGGCCTGCCCCTAGCGGAGTCGGCCCTGGTGGCGGCGGCCTTGCTGCTGATTACCCGCCGGCTGAAGCCGGAGCGGTTTTTGGGGCAGGTGGACTGGAACTTGCTGGTGATGTTCTCCGGGCTGTTTATCCTGACACGGGCAACCCGAGAGCTGCTGGCCGGCTGGGGAACGAGTCTGGGGCCCTGGGCGGAGCAGGTGGCGGGATCCCCGTTGGCGCTGCTGGCCGCTGTCGCCCTCTTGTCCAACCTCATCTCCAACGTGCCGGCGGTGCTGCTGCTGCAGTCGCTGCTCCCGCTGCAGGGAAAGACGGCCTGGCTGTTGCTGTCTGCCGGCTCTACGCTGGCCGGTAACTTGACTCTGTTTGGGGCAGTGGCCAATTTAATTACCGTCGAAGCGGCAGCTAGAAAGGGGTATGTGTTAACGTTCGGGGAACATCTCCGCTTTGGCCTGCCCCTGACGCTGCTTACCCTTGGGTTTAGCGGTCTGTGGCTGGGTCAGCCCTGAGCCTTGCCGGGAGCCCTCACTGGGCACTAAGGGCGGCCAAAAGCTCATCTGCCAACAACACTGCCGTGTAGACCAAAGCCTGTCGCTGCTCAGGCGAGAGATTGCCAATGGCAGTTTGGGGATTGCTGAGCATGCCCTGCAACACCCTGCTGGCCACGTATTCCCGTTTGGAAACGCCGGGGCTAGAGATGGTGGGGTTATCCAGGGAAAACTTCTGGTGGTGCTCGAAGGGAAAGGCATATTCAGAAGCTACCGGCATGGCTCCACTCCAAACCTGGACTCTACGCTGCGCTTGGCCTATTTTCGCATTGTCCCTTGCGGGGAAGCTCCAAAAACAGATGCGCCGTACGCGTATTTGCTTCACCTGAACCGCGTGCGGCATCCCGGCTCCAAAGAGCTTGCCCGTCGCCTGGAGCAGGCGGCCAGGGAGCCCTCCAGTTGTTACCCTGGGGCTCCGGCAGGGGCAGCAGCGTTAGCGACAGGATTGGGCATTCCCAAAAAGATGCAGGAAAATCAGGAGAAGTTGAGCCGGGATCCCAGACCCACCGGCTCTCCATCTCGTTTGCTGAGGAAACCCGATGCACGACCTGGACAGTTTGCCAGAACCGGTAGCCGATGCCCTAATCAAAAGCCTGCTTACAGATGTGGAGCGGCTGATCAACCAGCACGGTTTGTCGGAGGTTTTGGTGGGGTTGGCCATGTATTGCAATGTGCAGTTCAAGGCCAAGTTCAATAAACCCAACCGCACCGAAAAGGATGAGGAGCTGGGATTTTACTTCCGCGACGCCGCCAAAGCTCTGGAGGTAGCGGCCAGCCTCACCTATCGCACCATCGATCGCTCTCGGCCCACCTCGCCTGGCACCTAGACTTTAGGGATCCCTTTTCAACCCTCACCCCCGGCCCCTCTCCCAGCCCTCACCCCCGACCCCTCTCCCAAAGGGAGAGGGGAGTTGGCGAGCGCTCCGGGGTGGCAAGGGATCCCCCTGAGTTTTTATGCTGGTGGGCGAAAGTTGCAGTGAGGCCGCGCGTGAGAGTTGTCTGGGAACGCAGCATTTACGGGGGCAATGGCCGGGTGCCCTGCATCGTCTGCGGTGGATGGGCCGCCCCTATCCCAAAAAAGGGGCAGCAGGTGTTGCTGGCGGTGGTCTATAACGACCGCGGCCAAATCTACGGCGAGATCTGCCGCAGTTGCCTCAGCCTGGGGCCCAAGGGCATCAAAGAGTATCTACGAGAGCGGATTGCCCGCCTGCGCAGGCAACTGCAAGACCTAGAGGAGCTGGAACGAGGAGAGGTGCAGTTGCCCACCCTGGAGCAGGAGCTGAGCGCCTACTTGGATTAACCGCTATACCTTCTCCTCGACCGAAACCTGCAGCCAGCAGCCCAGCTCGGCGGCCAGCCATTGCAACTCCGGATCGTGCAAGTTCTTCAGCTCGTACTTGCAAACGCCCGCCCAGATGTTCAACTGTGGGCCCACCTCTACCCGATCCCCATCGCAATCGCGTCGGGTATGGCGCGGCATCAGCTCCAGCCGGTGAGGAGATCCCGCGCCAGGCGGGTGGGTCTGCCGCTGCACCTGCTCAGCCGCCGCTCCGGTCGATGCCGCTGCTGCCAGGGTGGGCGCTCTGAGACCATATCCCCTCGCTTCTGGGGCTTCTAAACAGGGATCCCTTGAGAAAGTTGTTCTGGATCCCAGAATCATCCCTGGAAAGCCTGTCCGCAAGCCCCCACGCATGGGCCAGCAGCTTTCCCGAAACGGGGAGGATATGCTGGGCGACAGAGAGGGATCCCCACTTGCCGAGGCGATGGTTTTCTAGCTGAGTCTTCCATGTCTACTCCGTCTGTTTTCCCCACCTACTACCAACAGTTGGGGCTTTCTCCCCAAGCCAGCCTGGAGGAGATCAAAGCCGTCTACCGCCGGCGGGTGCGCGAGATTCATCCGGATCGTCTGCCTGCCGATCTCCCCGAGGGGTTGCGGCAATTGGCCCAGCGAGAGTTTCTTCAGCTCCAACAGGCCTACCGCGTCCTCAGCGACAGCCGGCAGCGCCGGGCCTACGATCTCAGCCTCCAGCCTTCTCCTTTGCCGGTGCCGCAGCCGACCGTGGCCCCTGCCGGTTGGCTGGCCCTCTTGAGCGCTGTCTTGAGCGGAGCTGCTCTCTGTTTGGCAAGCTTGGCCCTTTGGAATGCTCGCATCCCGGCCCAAGGTTTGGATGTGGCCGGCAAAACGGCTGTTGTTGGCGCCCCTCAGTTGTCCGGCAACGCGGATCCCTCCCTGGCCACCGTCCCCCAGACATCCGAGACGGGCAACGCCTCGGAAAGGAGGATCTCGGCCCCAGCCGCCCCTTCTGAAGACTTCTTGAAGCCTTCCCCAGAGCAGGTCGACCGCTTCGCCCGCGCTCTGCTGGCGGTGCAGCCCCTTCTGGCGGCCACCCAAACTCGCCTGCAGCAGGCCAAGGGCAGCGAGGAACGTCGGCAAATTGAACAACAGTTTGAAACCGCAGCCGCCAAGATCATCGCCGCCCATCAACTGACCCCAGAGGACTATCACCGCATCTCTGCCAGCGCCCAGTCGGATCCGGGTGTGGCAGCCGCAGTCACCGCAGCCGTGCGCCGCTGGATGTCGCCCTAGCCCGACAAGACCCTGGCCTGTAGGCGGGAAGAAAAAACTTCGTAAATAACAGTCAAAGGCTGGCCTCGGTGCAGCAAAAGATAATGCCTAGCCCAAAAAGGGCCGCGACAGTTGAGCAGCCGGGCAACTGGCTCGGCTTCGCCATAGTAGAGGCGACGCACTTCGCGAAAGGTCTCCAGTTTTTCTTGGATCAGATTTTGGCCAATGGGCAAATCGGGATGGGGCAAGTATTGGGCCAGATGGTCGGAGTTCCACCAAGAGGTGGCATAGAGCAAGGGCTGCTGAGAGGTTGCTCCACACAGCCAAACCCGCCGCCGCAGCAAGGGGGATCCCAGCCGCGCCAGATCCTTGGTCAGCCGTTGCATGGACTGGGGGGCGGCGCTCTGCTCTGCCAGCAGCTCGACCCGGCCCGTGTCGAGCAGATGGGCCTGAATCGGCTCTTGGGTCAAGGCAGCCAGAGTGCGGGTGGTCAAGCCATCCCCCAAAAGCAGCAAGCGCAACACAGGATCCACCTGCACCAACTCAGGCTGTAGCGGATCTGCCTCCCCCTGCCAATACAGTTGCAGGGGCCACCAATCGCCTTGGCCAGAGGAGACGTTAGAACAGAGGGCAGCGCTCCAAGGGGATCCCGCAGCGTCGCCATGGGAGGTGAGTGAAGAAGGGAAAAGTTCCAAGGCGGAGGTTGAGTTGTTAAGTTCTGTATCGCTCCTTAGTCTAGCCCACCCCATGTCTCTGCTCTAGGGATGTTCCTAGCTGGTGCCCGGCTGGATCAGCAGCCGTACCAGCCAGGGGACGACCACGATGACGCTGATCAGGCGGGCCAGGTGCATGACCACCACCGTGCTGGCTTGCGCCCCCATGTCCAGGGCTATCAGGCTCATGTCCGAAATGCCTCCCGGAGCGGTGCCCAAGATGGCGGTCAGGCGCTCGATCCCCAGCCAACGGGAGATCAAGTACCCCGACAAAACTCCCGTGCCCACCGCAATCACCGTACAGAGCAGGGCCGGTCGCCACAGATCTTTCAAGGCCAACAGCGTATCGGCGGTGAGCTTGCTGCCCAAAAGAATGCCCAGCACCACCTGCATGACAAAGCGGATCCCGGCTGGGGGAGTGGGGATCGGGATCGCTCCCCAAACATTGACCAAACCCACTGCTACCATCGAACCCACCAAAGCTCCTGCCGGCAGCCTCAGCTTGACTGCAATCAGGGCGCCCGCCAATCCGATTAACAGCGTCCAGAGATAGTTCATCATTGCGGTTTGGCCTCAAGGCAAGAGGATCGCTGTGAGCCAGGGTTGGAGCTGCTCTCCCCACGGCATTCGGCGCAGATGCCGTAGAAGTCAAGCACATGGTACTCGATGACAAATTGGTAGCGGCTGGCAAGCTGCTCCTCCAGGTCTCCCACTGGGCAATCCGGCAGAGGCACCACCCGCCGACATTCGGTGCAAATGAGGTGATGGCGGTTGTGGCCGTTGCTGGGCAAAACCTGATAGTAGGTCTGCTGATCTCCCAAGTTGACCGCTTGCAGCTTGCCCTCGTTGCGCAGAGCCTCCAAAGCCCGGTAGACCGTGGCCAAGCCAACGCTATGGTTGGCATTGCGCAACTCCAGGAAGATCTCTTGGGCCGAGAGGGGCCGCAAGCTCTGCTTCAAGACTTCCAGGATCAGTTTTTGGCTGCGGGTCTGGCGGGAGGAGGACATGATCCCTTTTCGTTCTGAGGGGTCACCAGCAAGGTTAGCGCTCGGCGTCGGCCTCGGCTTTCATGCGCTCTAGGGTTTGGTGCATTTGGTCGAACATTTGGCTGAGGGTGAGCCCAAACCCCCCAAGCTGGGTTTGCAGTTGTTTGATGGTCATCTGAGCCATAAAGTCGTCGGAGAGCTCCAGCCGCTTCATGAAAATGCGCTGCCGCTCCAGCAATTCTTCCATTCGCTCGATGAAGATTTTTTTGCCTTCCCGGTCGAATTGGCCGTAGCGCTCGCCAAGTCGCATCAGGTTTTGGAAGTCCTGAAACAGCTGCTTGGCTTCTTCTTGAACGATCTCCGAGTCGAAGAAGCTCATGGCCTTTCGTCTGCCCTAAATAAACTGCATTGGGTATACCCATCCTATCCGATCGGGTTGGGGGGTCGCAGTCCCTGCCGTTTTCCGGCCAGTACGGGATCCCGTCCTTCGCTTGGGTGGAGAATGGAGTTTTGACCTGTCTGCCCCGCTTATGTTCCCCTTTCCTGGTGTGAAGGCTTATACGCAGCCGTCTTTGGCCCAGCAGTGGTGCCAACGGGTGCAGGGATCCCGACCGCTGTTTTTGGCCTGCCTGGGGTTTACGGAAACGGCCCTTATTCCCGGCATCTCGGCTGCCGGCGCCACGCCCTCCTTGCGGCGCTACACGGCCCTTGCCGATGGAGAGGTGTTGCTGGGGGACTATTCTCACCGCCTGCCCACCTCTCCCGATGGCTATCCTTCACCGGTGGTGATCAGCCGCGCCGTCCTGAGGGAGTTGGGGATCCCCTGTCGCGTGTTCGACTGTGGTTTGCCGGAGCCTCTGCCGGGGGCAGAAACGGTCAGCGCCAGGGGAATAGCCCGCTGCTTGAGCACAGGGCAGGCTCTGTCTTTGGAGCAGGTGGGATCCCTGTGGCAGAAGGGGTATGAGCGGGGATCCCGGCTGGAGTCGAGCTACTGCGTCATCGGAGAATGTGTGGCGGGAGGCACCACCACGGCGCTGGCAGTGTTGTTGGGGCTGGGCTGGCAAGCAGAGGGCATGGTCAACAGCAGCCACCCGGTCTGTAACCACGCCCAAAAGCTGGCCTTGGCCCGGCAGGGATTGGCCAGACTTCCCGCCAGGGCTACCGCCCCAGAGGTGGTGGCCGCTGTGGGGGATCCGATGCAGCCTTTTGTAGCCGGGCTGGCGATGGCGGCAGCCCAGCGGGGGCCGGTGCTGCTGGCGGGCGGCACCCAAATGCTGGCGGTGCTGGCCCTGATGCGGCGCTGGGGGGAAGAGCAAGGGATCCCCTGGCCCCCGGAGAATGTAGCCATAGGTACCACCCGCTGGGTGGCCGAGGATCCCTCGGGCAATACGGTGGGTTTGGCGGAGCTGCTGGGCGAGGTTCCCCTTTTGGCCACCCAACTCAGCTTTGCCCAAAGCCGCTATGCCCCCCTCCGGGCCTACGAGCGGGGCTATGTCAAGGAAGGGGTGGGGGCGGGTGGGCTGGCCATTGTCAGCAGCCTCTATGCCGGCTGGGGCCAGGCAGAGCTACTGGCCGCCGTTGAGCGCAGCTACGAGCAGCTCGTGCTTCAGGCCGGCTCCAGGGGGGCCATCGTCAGGCCCTCCCGCAGCAACTGTTGATGGTAGAGCTCTGCTTGCTCTTGCGGGCCGACCCAAACCACCGCCTGCCCTTCGGCATCCACCTGCACGGTCAGTTGCCGTGCCAGGGGCAGGGTCATGCCGGGGATGTACTTGAGCAAGCATTCGGTAACATGCTGAAAGGTGTTGAAATCGTCATCCAAGACGATCACCTTGAAGTGGGGGTAGGGCTGGCGAACCCGGGTTCTCGACGGAGACGACTGCTGAGCAGGTCGAGTGGGAGCTTCCGTGGTCATAGCAGCAGAACTCAGGACAACATCTGGATACCTAGGTCACATTCAACTTTCTCAACAGCCAAAAATCGGTCGCTGTTGATTCTGAGTCCATTCTAGTTCCTAGTCTCCAGTGGACGCATGGGGTCTGCCGGCAGCCCGTATTTGCCTTTGGATCCCTTGCCGGTGCAAGAGATGGGAAAGAGGTGCGGATCCCCGATCCGCTCTCACAACATCAGCTCTTGCCGCAGGGAGCGACGGGGCTTTTTGCCACCGAAGTGGCGCTCAAAATAGAGGGCGGTGGCTTGCGACAGGATCCCGGCTTCGACAAGCGCCTGGCAGAGGGATCCCCCAGGGGGTAGGTGCTCTTGGATCTGCTGGATTTGCGCGGCGCTGACCAGCCCCGAAGCCTTAAGGTAGTCGGCCACGTGCCGTCCGCCTGCCAGGTAGACAGAGTAGCCGTCTTCGCTGAAAAACTTGACTGTCTCCGGCTTGAGGCCGCTGTGGTGGGTCAGCACGTCTGTGAAAGTGCCGCCCTCTGTTTCCCAGGCGTGGAGGACGGTTTCGATGCCGGCGTTGTCGAGGAGACCGGCTGCGCGCAACTGGGTCAAGATCCGCCGCACCCAAGGGTTGGCCCGCTGCAGCGCTTCCAGATCTTCTTCTCCCAAATACTCCTGAGGCGGCAGCTCGGCATCTGCGGTCGATTCGGCCACGCTCGCAGTTTGGGTAGCCGGGGCAGGCGACGGCGTCCGGTTGGCCTGCACTTGGGCCTGGAGCTGGCGCACCTGCTCTCGGGCCTGTTGGAGCTGGGCTTCGGTGGACTGCAGATGGCTTTGGGTGGCTTGCAGTTGGGCTTGGACTTCCTGCAGGCGTTCTTGAGTTACCTGGAGTTGGGTCTGGGCTTCCTGAAGTTCCCCCCGCAGCCGGTGGATGGTCTGGCTGGCTTCTTGGCGGGCGTGGGCCAGGTCGGCAATGAGGCGGGCCTTCGTCGATTGGGCCACTTGAAGCTGGTGCTGCTGCTCCTGCAGCGATTGGCTGAGAGCGGCCAATTCGGCTTCCTTGTGCTCAAGAGCCTGGCGCAGTTGAGCCTCAGCTTGCTGATGCTGCTGCAGCCGGGATCCCAACTCTTGCAGCTTGAGCTTGGCCTGAGATTGCCATTCCGTCAGCTCGTGGCAGTGGCGCCGCAGGGTCTCCAGCTCGGCCTGGGCAGCTTGCAACTGCTCGGCCAGTGCCTGGACTTGCGCGGATCCCCGATCTTGCTGCGCTCGGAGCTGCTCCTCCAACTCCTGAATGCGCTGCTGGGCAGCCCTGTGTTGCTCGGATCCCTGCTGGATTTGAGCCGCCAGTTGGGCTTCCAACTCGGCAATGCGCTGTTGCTGCTGCTGCTGGCGGGATTGAGACTCAACGAGCTGCTGTCGCTCCCGCTCCAGTTGCGCTTCTAGGGCGGCAACCTGCTCTTGGTAGCGCTCCAGTTGGGCTTGGTATTGCGCGGTAGCTTTGTGAACTTGCTGCGCCACCTGCAGCGGCGAAGCGTAGAGGGGGGGCTGATCCGGAATGGTGGACCACTGCTCCAGCATCACTTCCCAACTGTTGGCAGCTCCTCGCCGTCGCCGGAGCTGCTGCTGCTTGTCGAGGGCCCACTCCAACCAGTGGGGCTGCACCCAGCCCTGCTGCACCAGGATCTGCCCCAACTTGCGCTCGGGGTGGTGCTTTTGCTGAAGCAAAGCTTGATACACGTGCTCCAGTTCCAGATACCCATGCAGCACCAGGATCTCGCCGATGCGCACCAACTCGACCGGGATAAAGGGATAGAGATCTTGCGGGGCAACCCAGCCGTGCTGCATGCACAGCTCCCCCAACATCAAGGGGTTATCCGCCTTTTCCCACATGGCCTGAGCCAACTGGGCGGGGGTGAGCAACCCCGCTTTGTTGAGGGCTTCCCCCAAACGGATCTCAAACTTTTCCTGGTCGGCTGCAGCTAGGGGAGGGTTCATCGGGCTCCTTCGCTGTGACTAGTAAATCTAGTACATCCCTCGTAGCAGAAAACCCTTGAGGAAGGGAGATTTAAACCTACAAGTTAGCTCGATAAACCGCGGATCCACGGATTTTATTGCAGCGCCCGCTTTGGTTAATTCCTGCTCAGGAGGGCTGTTGTTCTTGGCGTCGGGCAAACTGTTGCAACTGCCTCAGGAGCAGCAACTGCCCCAGTCCAAGGGGCAGGAGGGAGACGGCCTCAACCCGGAGCTGTACCCAGCCGTTGCCCCACATCCAGTCGCAGTAGCCATCGGCTCCGCCCCACATTAGTAGGCGTAGCCGTTTCGGCAGCAGGGTTTCCACCTGGTGCGTGATCGAGACGGGGCCCCACTGGACGGCAAAGGTGCTGCCCAGCTCCAGCCTAGCGGGCAGGGATCCCTGCAACTGCTGCGGCCAGAGCCACTGCTGCAACAGCCCCACCTCGGTCAAGCAGCGCTGCAAGGTCGAGGAACTGGCCTCGACCTCGATGCGGATGGTGGAAGATTGGAATGTCCCGAGCATACTTATCCGGCTGAGGCGACCCCAGAACCGAAGCGGCAGCCGGGGCGACAACTTCTAACTCCATTCTGGCCAATTGTTCGAGAGTTGCCTTTGAAAACAGCTCGTCCTCACGTGGTTGCCATCCTGGCCCAGAGTCTGGACGGCAGGATCGCCACCCACCGCGGGCAAAGGCCCCACTTCGCCAGCGCCGAAGACCACCAGCACCTGGAAACCCAAGCTGCCCGGCAACAGGCTTTGATCATGGGGGCGGCCACGCTGCGGGCCTACGGCACCAGCCTGCGCATCCGGGATCCCGAGCTCATCCAACGCCGACTCCAGCAGGGCCTCTCCCCTCAGCCCCTGACGATCATCTGCTCCGGCAGCGGGGAGATTCCTGAGGATTTGCCGTTTTTTCGCCAGCCCCTCACCCGCTGGCTGTGGACAACTCCCCAGGGATCCCGGCTTTGGCAGAACCGAACCGGCTTTGAAGAGATCTGGGTGGCTGCCGATTGGGATCTGCCGGCACGGCTGGCGCGCCTGCGCAGTTTGGGCATCGAACGGGTGGGGTTGCTGGGCGGGGGCCGGCTTTTGGGGGCGTTTTTGCAGGCAGGGGCCTTGGATGAGCTGTGGGTGACCCTGGCGCCGGTGCTGCTGAGTGGGTATGCCGATGCGCCCGCCAGCATCGAGGGCTGGCAGCTGCAGGGATCCCCGCCCCAACTGGAGCTGCTGGAGTGCCACCGTGGCTCTAAGGAGCTGTTTTTGCGCTACCGGGTCGAGTGGCCCTGAGGGGGCTCGCGAGAAAAATTTTTGGACAAATTTAGATTTCTCAGAAATCCACAGGTTTTCCCCAGACTTTCCACAGAGAGGAGGCCTGTTTTCCACAGGCCTGTGACCTCAGGAAACGGCAGCGAGGGTTTTTGTGGAAAAGTCCAAACTGGAAAGTTCAGACGGATACACCTTGAGAAACGCAACGGGATCGCGCCGTTTTTGCCGATGGCATCAAAGCCGGCGGCGGGCTTGAACAAACTTGGAGCCGCTGCCCAGGATTGACACCCCCCATGGGGCAGAGGGCAGAATAGCCGCACCTGAGGTGAGGGGGAGATTTTCCTGGCAGCTCTCCTCAGAGGCAAAGAACCCTTTGCCCAAAAACTCTATCCCTTCTCCTGCCTGAGACAAGGCCAAGGGGCAGTTTGGTATCCTCTGGCCGCTGCCGGACGGGCTAGGGGCAAACTTCTACACACTGTCTTGCTTTTGGCGGGGCCGATGCGGCCCCCGGCGTACCCAAGTTAGAGAGCTGGGTTGGCTTGTTTTTTCCCTTCTGGGCAGGCCCGGTTTTGGCCGGCTCCTTAGGTTTTCTTGGTTTCCCTGTTAACCCCGAGTAGGTGGTTGGGCTATGGATTCTCCCACCGTCAGCATTTTGAGCGAAATTCCCGAGGAGCTACACGACACCCTCAAAAACTACCTCTCTCGTCACCCCGATTGGGATCAAGATCGGGTCGTAACGGCAGCGCTCTCGTTATTCCTGCTCCAGAGCGGAGACACGGATCGGCGCGCTGCCCGTATTTACTTAGACAGCCTGTTTCGCCGCAACTGAGCCCTCGCAAGGCAAGCGCCGAGGATGGCCCGATTCAGGAGCGGGGGGGTAGGAACGCTCTGTCAAGAACGTCCTATTCACCTGAACTGTTAACCTGAGTAGGGAGATGTCCCGCTGTTGCTGAATACCGGCGGGAAGGGCAAAAAAGGGATCCACCAAGGGAAAAACCGTGCCACAGGGCTTTGGGCGAGGAAAGGGCGACCGGCAGACGGCTGGGCCAAAAGGCCTAGGAAGAGGCTCCGGTCTATCCCCCTTCCCTTCCCCAGAGGCGACCCTGGCGCTGGCCGAGCGCCACCGACAAGCAGGGGATCTGGAGACAGCACTGCACCTCTGCCGGCAGCTTACCCGGGCCCATCCCCACCTGTTCGCCGCCCAGGCGTTGCTGGGATCCCTCTATCTGCAGATGGGGGATCCCCGCCAAGCTTTGACCCCTTTGCAACTGGCGCTGCACCTACGGAGAGATTGGGTGCCGGCCTGGCAGGAGCTGGGCGATGCCTGGATGCTGCTGGGCAACCCGGAGGAGGCGGCGCGCGCCTACAAGCAGGGGCTGGCCTTTGCCCCTAACGACGGGCAACTGCTCTTCCGGTTGGGCAGTTGTTGGCTGGCTTTGGGGAAACGGGAGCAGGCGATTGCAGTGCTGCGACAGGCGGCAGCGGCCCAACCTCCTCAGGCTTATGCGCTGGCAGCTCTGGGCAATGCCCTCCTATTCGACAACCAGCTTGCAGAAGCCGAAGCCTGGTTTCGCCGCGCTCTTGTCCTGGCGCCGCAGGAGGGGCGGATCCTCGTCAACCTCGGCCACTGCCTACACCTGCAAGATCGCCTGGAGGAGGCCGCCGACTGTCTGCTACGGGCCATCCCGCTGCTGCCAGGGGAGGCGCAGCCCCACAACAACCTGGGCACCGTCCTGCAAGAGCAAAACCGACTCGAGGCCGCTATCGAGGCCTATCGGCGCGGCCTGCAGTTGGCCCCCGACTGGCCGGAGATCCACTACAACCTGGGCACGGCCCTGCTCACCCTGGGCCGCTACGAGGAGGGGTGGCAGGAGTACGAGTGGCGGCTGCAGCGCCAGGGAGCGGCCTACCCCTGCTTCCCTTTGCCCCTGTGGACGGGATCCCCCTTGGGCCGGCAGACGCTGCTTGTCTACGCCGAACAAGGGCTGGGAGACACAATTCAGTTCGCGCGCTACCTGCCCCTTTTGGCCGCCGCCCATCCGCAGGCCTCCCTCTATTTCCGCTGCCCTCACTCCCTAGTCGAGTTGCTGCGAGCCTCCTTTCCTCAAGTCCAGGTCATTTCCGATACGGATCCCCTGCCCCCCTTCGACTGGCACCTGCCCTTGCTTAGCCTGCCCCATCGCCTGGGCACCACGCTGGAGACAATTCCCGACCGCATCCCCTATCTGGTTTGTCCCGATGGGAGCTCCGCCTGGCCGGAAGATTGGCCAGAGCTTCCCCAGAGGGGGATAAAGGTGGGGCTGGTGTGGGCCAGTGGCCGCCGCGACGACCTCGCCCTCAGCCGGGTGCAGAGGTTAAAAAGCTGTTCTCTTAACCTCTTCCTCGAGTACCTGAATCTGCCCCAGGTGCAGTGGGTTAGCCTGCAGGTGGGTGAAGATCTAAGCCAGGTAGAACCCCTTCTCAAGCAGCACCAGGTGGTGGAGCTGGGATCCCGTTTCCGGAATTTTGTTGATACTGCTAGGGCAGTTGCCCAGTTGGATCTGGTAATTAGCGTCGATACTGCCGTTGCCCACCTGGCTGGGGCGCTGGGCAAGCCGGTGTGGGTGCTGCTGCCCTTTGCCGCTGATTGGCGCTGGCTACTGCAGCGGCAAGACAGCCCCTGGTACCCCAGGGTGATGCGCCTATTCCGCCAAGAAGCCCGCGGCAACTGGGTTGGTGTGCTGCAACAGGTGCGGGCAGCCCTGGAAGAGCTACTAAGGGGGATCCCGTCCTACTCCTCGCCTTTTGGAACGATGCGCTGAAACAGATAGCCGGTACCGCGGGCTGTCAGGATAAGCTCAGGGTTGCTCGGGTCATCCTCCAACTTGGCCCGCAGCCGCGAGATGTGGACATCCACCACCCGCGTATCCACGTGGCGCTCCGGCGTGTAGCCCCACACCTCTTGCAAAATCTCGGCGCGGGAAAACGGCTCCCCCGACCGGCTGACCAGCAGCTCCAGCAAACTAAACTCCATCCCCGTCAGGCGGATGCGCTCGTCCCGCTTGTAAACCTGCCGCTTGTTGGTATCGATGCGAAGATCCCCCACCTGAATTACCCCTGAGCTGGGGATCCCTTCATGGGACGACCGCGCCACCCGCCTCAGCACCGAACGAATGCGGGCCTCCAGTTCTTTGGGCGAAAACGGCTTAACCACGTAGTCGTCTGCCCCCAGTTCCAAGCCAGTAATGCGGTCGGCCACGTCCCCCAACGCCGTGAGCATGATGATCGGGATGTCGGATTCTTTGCGCAACTCCTGGCAGACCCCGTAGCCATCCAGCTTCGGCATCATCACATCCAGCACCACCAGGTCAGGATCCTGCTTGCGAAAAACCTCCAGCGCCTCCTCTCCGTCGGCAGCAGTAACCACGTCGTACCCGATCATCGAGAGGCGGGTCTCCAAAATGCGGCGGATGCTGGCCTCATCATCGACCACGAGAATCCGTTCTTTGCGCTGGGCTTCCACGGTGCTGCAACTCCTAAACTTGTAAATGAAAAGGATTGGAAAAAATTGAGGTGAGCGCGAACTCGAGGTGGTCAGATGCAGCCTCCTCAGGGGCTCCTCCTGGAGGGGTGGACTCACCCCGGGAGCTGCAACGCTGCCAAACCCTTGTTTGTCGGCAACGGAAACCGCAACCCAAGGATGGAGCTTCAGAAAACAAACACCGAAGGCTCGCCCGGCAGTCGATTCAATCTTGTTAAAAGCGCCAACTTCAACTTCACTTGCTCCTGCTCGGTAGCACAGGTGTGGCACTCCTCCCCAAACGCTACCCCGGTCGACCGCCGCCAAACCTGAGAGGCCTTCGTAAGAAGTTACTAAGAGGTTACTTTCTACCACCCAATTTATCATCCAGAAGCGGCTGCTAACCCGCCTTAACCCTTTATTGTGCAGCTATTTTGCTCGACTTGATACATACCTTCACAACTTCTTCAGGTTGCTGCCAAGCGTTTCGGAATCCTCCTCAGAAAAAGCTGCTGCCGCCACTGGGGATCCCTGGCCACTGGGGGTAGGAGGGAGGGTTTCGGCAACAGGGACAGAGTAGCAACTGGCCAGCAGGCCAGCGGAACGGATTGCGCGGTCGGCATGCAGCTCCAAAACCCGCCGCAACAGACGTTCTGCCGCCAGCCAACTCGCCAGAGGCAGCGCACGCTCGGCCAGCGAGGGCAAGGTCGGGTTGGGCAGGGATCCTAAGGCCTGCAGGACAGAACTGGAGACCCAGGCAACTGGGCTGAGCCGCTGCGCCAGCCGACAAGGATCGCAGACCAGGCCACCCGCGTGGGGAGAGAAGAAAGCCTCACCTGCTAACTCCTCCCCACAGGAGTAGCAGGCTTGTACTGAGGGGGCAACCCCCCCCACCACTAAAAGGTGGTAGAGCCCATGGACAAGGAGCGGCAAAACGGCCTCTGTCGCAGGGGCCTGCTCGATGCGCTCCAGATGCTCCACCAGCAGCACAAACAGCTCTTCCTGGGGCTGGTTGGGCAGGGCCAAAAGCAGGGCCACCTCTGCCAAGTACTGCGCCGCCGTCAGATGGGCCAGGCTGCGGCCAAGACGGGGAAAACTCTGCAGGGTTTCTGCCTGGGCGATGCGCTGGAGACACTGCGAGGGATCCGTTTGGGCCGACCAACGCCCCCGCGCCACCAGCAGATCGTTGACAACAAAGGGCTCCATCCGCCCTCCCCACTTGGAAAGCTGCTTACGGGATCCCTTGGCCACCGCCCGAATCAAGCCCTGCTCGCGGGTCAAAATAGTAATGATCCGATCCGCCTCCCCCAGCGGCATCGCTTTGAGGTTAATACCCGTCACCCGGTAGGTGACCCCGCTCATGGGCCGCCGGCTCCTCTAGCCTCCAGCTCTCGCATCAGCTCCAGCCCCCAGGAGGTGCCGATGCGGCTCGCCCCCGCGGCGATCATCGCCTCCGCCTGCGCCACGGTGCGGATGCCGCCGGAAGCTTTGACTCCCACCCTGCCGCGGCTAAGCTGCCACAGCAGTTGCACATCGGCCGGTGTCGCCCCTCCCATCCAGCCGGTGGAGGTCATCAAGAAGGCAACTCCCGCGTCCATGCAGATCTCGGCGGCCAGCTTTTTTTCCTCGTCAGTGAGCTGGGCAGTTTCCAAAATGGCCTTGACGCAAACCCCCGTTTCTTCCACCAGTTGGGCAATCTCGGCATGGAGGCGATCCAGCTCCCCCGCCTTGAGCCAGGCCAAGTTGATGCGGACATCCAGCTCCCGGCACCCCTGCTCCACCGCCAGTTGAGCTTCGTAGAGCTTGACCTCCGCCGTGTTGGTGCCCAGGGGAAACCCCACCACTGTGCTCACCCGTACTGGCGACCCGTGCAGCCGCTCAACCACCCGCGGCACGTAGCAGGGAGGCACACAAAAGGTGGGGAAGCCATAGCGCAGAGCAATTTCACACCCCTGGTCGATCTCCTCTGGGGTCACCATCGGCAGCAGCAGGGTATGGTCGATGTACTCCGCCAAGTTGATCGGGCCGTCTGCCAGGCCCTTGGGCTCCAGAGAGAGCATCAGTTGCCAGATCCCACAGCACTACCTCTACTTTAGCCCCAAGGATCCCGGAGAGCAGCCGCAGCAGCCAATCCCCCCTACCCCTGAGATTTCAGCCAATTCGACGCCTCCACGGCAAAGCACAGCATCATTTGATAGTCTGGTTTGGGGGCCACCTGTATCCCCCCTCAACCCTGGCAAGGCATGGCGGAAAACCGGACTGGCGCGTTTGTCGGCGGGCTGCTGTTGGGAACGGCGGTGGGCACGGTCATCGGTCTGCTTTTGGCTCCCCGCAGCGGACGGGAGACGCGGCGACTGCTGAAAAAATCGGCAGAGGCCCTGCCGGAAGTGGCAGAAGACGTGACCACCAGCCTGCAATACCAATCGGAAAAGCTGCTCGACTCCGCCCAAAAAAGTCTGGATGAGGCCCTGCTGCGGCTGCAGCAGGCAGTGGCGGTGGGCAGGGAAGCCATGTTGCAGAAACGGCAAGAGCTGATGCAAGCCCAAAACCTGCGTCCCCTCGCCCGGGAGGAAGCCGACTCAGAAGCCCAAGGTCGGGAGGAGGCGGCGCGATGACCGAGCCGGTATTTTGGTTGGGCCTCTCGGTAGGTCTGGTGGCAGTGGCCATTTTGGCGGTGATCCTGACCCTGTTGCCCGCCGTCATTCAATTGGGTCGAGCCGCCCAGAGCGTGGAACGCTTTTTCGACACGCTGCTGCGGGAGTTACCGCCCACGCTGGAGGCTCTGCGTCTGACCAGCTTGGAAGTGAGCGAGATCGCCGACAGCCTCGACGAAGGGGTCAAGGGGGCCGGACAGGTGGTGAAGCAGGTGAACCGCTCCCTGGAAGGGGCCCGCAAGCAAGCCCGCGGCGCTCAGGTCAATGTCCGCAGCTTTTGGGCAGGGGTACGGGCGGCCTGGCAGGCGCTGTCCAGCGAGACTCCCCCCACCGCCATGGGTAACTCTCAGCTGCGCTCGGGCCAGGCTGGCCGTTCTTTCTCTGCTGCTGTGCCAAGCATTTCCTTGGGAGATATGGGTCTTTCCGCCGGCAAGGCAACACCAGAGGGATCCCAGCCTTCCCAACCCGATGCCGCCAATTCTTAGGAGCTACTTGAGTATTCTCTGGAAGACGGGCACAGGAGGTTGGGGCTCTTGCCCAGGCGGAAGCCGGCCCCAACGGGCATCGGGATCCCAGCGCAGTTGTGCGACATCCTGCAAAGGAAACCCCATCTGCTGCAGGATCTTGAAGCTGAGGTTGGGAATGATGGGCGAAAGGGCCACGGCCACCCAGCGCACGCTTTCCAAAACGGCGTAGAGGATCTGGGCCACCTGCTCGCTTTGCCCTTGTTTGTGCAACGTCCAGGGGGCCTGCTCGTCGAGGTATTTGTTGCTGGCCTGGGCCAAGCTGAGAGCTTTGCGGGCGGCAGAGCTGGGATCCAGCCGCTCGTAGGCGTCGGCCACTGTCGGGGCCAGGCGCTCGGCCAGGGTTTTGAGGGGGTGATCCGCAGGGATCTCGACGGCGGGGATGCGGTAGTCGGGCTGGTATTTTTTGAGCATATTGAGGGTGCGGTTGAGCAGGTTCCCCAGGTCGTTGGCTAGGTCAGCGTTGAGAACCTCGATGAAGCGGCCCTCACTAAAGTCTCCATCCTTGCCCAGCTCAATTTCAGTCAAGAAATAGTAGCGCACGGCATCGGCACCGTAGCGCTGCACCAGCTCAAAGGGATCCAGCGTGTTGCCCAGGCTTTTGCCCATCTTGAGGCCATCTTTGGTGAGAAAGCCGTGGCCAAAGATCTGTCTGGGCAGCGGCAGCCCTGCCGACATGAGCATGGCCGGCCAGTAGATGGCGTGGAAGCGGACAATGTCTTTGCCCACTAGGTGCACATCGGCGGGCCAGTAGCGGCGCAAGGCGTTTTCCAGCGTCGGCTCGTCCTCGGGATCCACGGCGGCGCTGAGGTAGTTGATGAGGGCATCAAACCAGACGTAAAGGGTTTGGCTGGGATCCGCCGGGAAGGGGATCCCCCAGGAGACGCTGGGGCGAGAGATGGAGAAGTCCCGCAGGCCCTGCTTGACAAAGTTGATCACCTCATTGCGGCGGCTTTCTGGTTGAATGAACTCCGGGTGCTCCGCATAGAGGGCTTCCAGTTTTTCCTGGTAGCGAGAGAGGCGAAAAAAGTAGTTTTCTTCGTCTTTCCACTCCACTTTTTTGTTGGGGTGAAGCGGGCAAAATCCGCCTTCTAAGAGCTCTGACTCGTCCTTGAACTCCTCGCAGGCAACACAGTACCAGCCCTGCTGCCGGCCAACGAAAATATCCCCCCGATCCCACACTCGCTGGAAAAACTCCCGCACAATGGCTTTGTGGCGAGGGTCGGTGGTGCGGATAAAGCGGTCGTAGCGGATGTCCAGCAACTGCCAAAGCTGGGCAAACTGGGCCGCGATCTCGTCGCAGTGCTGCTGCGGGGGAAGGCCGCGCTCTTCGGCGGTGCGCTGGATCTTCTGGCCGTGCTCGTCGGTTCCCGTTACCATCAGCACATCCTTGCCCCGCAGGCGATGGTAACGGGCGATGGCATCCGCCGCCAGGGTGGTGTAGGCGCTGCCGATGTGGGGGGCAGCGTTGACGTAGTAGATCGGCGTGGTGATGACGAAGGTGGAATTCGGCATGAGCACTCGCAGCGCTTTCCCCCATGATAAAAGTTGCCGGAAAGTCCGACAGGCCCAGTTACGGGGCGGAGGTGGGATGAAACTTCTGTTCAACCTCAAGGGATGGGGCGGCGGCCTTGTGGGGGCCGGGATCCTGGGCGCCGGGGCGGCTCTGGCCCAGCCCTTGTCGGAAACCCGCATCCCCTGTGAGATCTTCATCGCCGGGGGCGGGCTGGGGGGGGTGGCAGCGGCCTACGAGGCTCTGCAACTGGGCCGACAGGTGTGCATGACCGAGATCACCGACTGGATTGGCGGCCAGGTGAGCGCCCAGGGGGTCTCGGCTTTGGATGAGCGGCCCTTGCAGCGGGAAAACGAGATCTTTCCCCAGGGCTATAGAGAGTTTCGCCGCCGGGTGCGGGAAAAGTACGGCGGTGATCCCAATCCCGGCAAGTGCTGGGTGAGTGTGCTCTGCTTCTCGCCCCAGGTGGGCCACCAGGTCCTGCGGGAGATGGTGGATCCCTATCTGCAGTCGAGGCAGTTGCGGCTGTTTACCGAGACGGTGGTCAAGGACTTGCAGATCGAGGATTACCAAATCCGCAGCGTGCAGGCCATCCGCAACATCCCCAAACACGCCGGCGTCCAGCCGGAGAATCGGGGGGATCTCTCCAGCTACTTTCTGGATTTTTACCGCCTAGAGCCCACCGAGGATTGGGACAAAGAGATCCTGCGCTTTGAGCCGCCGCCAGAACGCCAAGGCAAAACCCTGCCCTGGGTGGTTATCGATGCTACCGAAACCGGCGAGCTGCTGCCGCTGGCGCGGGTGCCCTACCGCCTCGGCACGGATGGGGAAAGCCGCTGGGAGCCCAGCTCCAAGCCCTACAGGGATCCCTACTGCACCCAGGGGTTTACCTACACCTTTGTTATGGAGCGCTCTGCTGTGCCGCAGGTGCCCATCAAGCCCAAGTTCTACAACGACCCGCTGCACGGCCCCTACTACAGCTTTGAACATCCACGCTTTAACTTTGGGATGGTCTTTACCTACCGCCGCATCCGCGGCCAGGTGTTTGGCTTTGGGGAAGAGGCCATCCGGGTGGGGGATCAATCCATGCAAAACTGGACCTGGGGCAACGACTGGCGCATCACCGGGCCGGAGATGAACCTGATTCTCACCCACGAGCAACTGCAAGCCTCAGGCCAACTGGATCCCGGCGGCTGGATGGGGGGCTTGCGGGTGGAGGCGCTGCGGCGGGCCGAGCAGCATGCCAAGGGCTTTTTCTACTGGCTGGTGGCGGGGCGGACGGATTTTCTGTTGCAGCAGGCGGATCCCGACTTTCAAAAAGACTTTTACCTGCGCTATGCCTACCTGCGGGGGCCCGATAGCCCCATGGGAACTGCCAGCGGCCTTTCCAAGTACCCCTACATTCGCGAGTCGCGGCGCATCATCGGTCGGCCCAGCCCTGCCTACCCGCAGGGATTTACCATCTACGAGTCGGATATCACCACGCGAGAATCGGAGCTCAATCGCGGGCGGCCCTTTATTTTCTACGACTCGGTGGGGGTGGGCCAGTACCCCATCGACTTTCACGATTGTCTATTGCCGGATTTTTCCCTGCCCCCCAGCCACAACCAGGATGCCCAGGCCCCCAGCTACCCCTACCAGATCCCACTGCGGGCTTTGATCCCCCAGCGCATCGACAACCTCTTGGCCGGCAACAAGAACATTGCCACCAGCCGCATTGCCAGCGCCTCCTATCGGGTGCACCCGGTGGAATGGGCCATCGGCACAGCCGCCGGCCACACGGCCCACTTTGCCCTGGAGCGGGATCTGATCCCGGCGGAGATCCTGCGCGAGCCGCTGCTGGACTTGCGGCTGTTGCCGGCTCTCCAGGCCCAGATCCAGAGCCTGGGCAATCCCATCCAATTTCCCGGCACCACCATCACCGCCACTGAGTGGGCCCAATCTCGCTAGCCTAGAAAGGCAAGGTTGGGAGCTGGCCGATGGATGCTATGGGGGTTGAACTGGGGGGACTGGAGGCGATCCGCCCTTCGTTGTGGGCGGCCACAGCCCTGTGGAGTCTGGGGCTGATGTGGGGCTTGTCGCCGCTGCACCGCCGCCTGCAGGAGGGTTGGGAAAAACAGTTGGCCTGGGATCCCAGCGGAGCTCTGGCCTCTTTGCTCAGCGTCCTTCCTTTCTTGCTGGCAGCAGCGGTGGTGGTGGCCCTCACCGAACTCTCTTTGGGCAACAGCTGGGCCGTCTCCTGGGGTCTGATTGCCTGCGTTGGCGGAGGCCTCTATGAACTGGGCCGGCGGGACAATGCCCGCTAAGCGCTCTGGGCCGGCCCTCACCCCCAGCCCCTTTGACAACGCCAAGTTAGAGCGACTTGAAGCGATGACCCCCCTCGAAGAAGCGGCGGAAGCGGCGGCCAAGCTGCTGGTATTCCGGGACATCTGCACCCACCCCTTGGCCCTGACCTGGCAGGAGCTCACCCAGGAGTTGATGAGCGGGGATCCCTTGCCCTGCTGGAGAGCCTACGGACGCTGGTTTGAGCTTTTGGCCCAGGAGGGCTTGAGCTGGCGGGAGTGGCTAATCCGAGAGATCCGCTGGGCCGATAACCCTTTCTCGCGGGCGGCGCTTCGACCCCAAGGGATCCCAGCCCCCCTTGTGCAAGCGGCCCGCCACGATCTCCGCTGCCTGCAGATCCTGGCCGATAGCCAGGAGACCATTGCCGAGCAGATGCGGGCGCTGGGCCTGGGGATCCCTTGGCCGGATGGGGAAGGGGAGAGCCCTGGCTGGGATCCGCGCTCTTTTGCCGACTGGGGCCTGAGCCTGGAGGCGCTGATCGCCCACTACCGCCGAGCGGGGGTGGGGCTCTGTGGCCGCTATTGGGCCTTTCGCTGGGGGCCGGCAGGGCTAGAGGGGATCCCCACTCCCGACTTGCCCGACTGGGAAGAGATCTACGGCTATGAACGGCAGAAACGGCAGTTGGCTGCCAACACCGAAGCCCTGCTGCGGGGGGATCCGGCGTTGCATGTGCTGCTCTATGGGGCGCGGGGCACCGGCAAGTCTTCGCTGGTGAAGGCGTTGCTGCGCCGCTACGGTTCCCAGGGGCTGCGCCTTTTGGAGCTGAGACGGGGAGATTTGGGTCAATTGCCTCAGATCTTGGCAGATCTGGGAGGGTGGGGGCTGCCCTTTGTCCTGTTTGTGGACGATCTCTCCTTTGAGGCCGACGAAACTGAGTTTAAGCAGCTCAAGGTGCTCCTGGAAGGAGATCTTGTTCCACCACCGCCCAACGTCCGTCTCTACGCCACCAGCAACCGCCGCCACCTTATCCGCGAGTTTTTTGGCGATCGTCCCAGTCCCCAAGATCAAGAGGTCCACGCCTGGGATACGGTGCAGGAAAAGCTGTCGCTGCGGGATCGCTTCGGCCTTACCCTTACCTTCACCCCTTTTAGCCAAGCTGACTACCTGGCCACGGTAGAACACCTGGCGCAACGGCTGGGCCTCCCGCACCCTTTAGATACCTTGCGCCGCCAAGCCCTCCTCTGGGCGCAACAGCAGAACGGCTTTTCCGGTCGCACCGCCCGCCAGTTCCTGCATGCCTTGCAGGCCGGCCTGGTGGAAGTTGGATAGCCGCAGGCCGGCTGAGGTCTGGAGTTTTCGTCATAGGGACGAACCTGTCGGTTGCTGCAATTGCAAACTCCCCTTCAGGGAAGAGCCGGGGGCGAGGAAGACTACAGCAGCCACTCGGAGGCGCGCTCTCCCACCCCTTGCAAATTCAAAGGAATGGCCACCGCCTTGCCTATGCGGGGTTTCTGACGGGTAGCCTCAATTTCTCGCTGCACCGCTTCCCACACGCCCCACGCCTGCAAATGGGCCATGACAGACTCCAGGCGAGCCAGATACTCGGCCTCGCTCAAGGGGAAAGAGGGCTGCTCCAGGTAGCGCCACATCACCAACAGAACCACCCTGCCCCCCATGCGGCGCAGTTGCACGTCGTAGGAATAGCCCCACTTCTCCCGCAGCAAAGCTTGAAAGTCGGATCCCGTCATGGTCTGGCTCGGATTGGGTTGGGACTGAGCTGGGCCGCAGCAGAAAAACCGCCGCCTCTTCCCTTGCACTTCCTTTAGCTTTGCATTTCTTAATGATATTAGCCAAGGAGCTCGGTTAGGATGATGTCGTTTGTCAACGAACATTAAAACTTCTCAGGTTTGTACTGGCCATTATGACGGAAGCGGTTAGCAACTTCGAGGCACCCCCCATGAGCCGGCGGGTTTTTCTGAATGCCCTCCTCAGCAGCTCGGTGGGGGTGGTGGTGGTGGGCACCCTCTACCCGGTGGTGAAGTATTTTATTCCGCCCTCTTCCGGTGGGGCAGGAGAAGGTGTGATAGCTCAAGATGCTCTCGGCAAGCCCATCAGCGTCAGTGAGCTGTTGGCCACTCACGCCGCCACGGATCGCGTGCTGGCCCAAGGCTTGAAGGGGGATCCCACCTACATTGTGATCGACAACGGGGCGGTGGCCAACTACGGCCTCAACGCGGTTTGCACCCACCTCGGCTGTGTGGTGCCCTGGAACGCGGGGGAAAACCTGTTCAAGTGCCCCTGCCACGGATCCCAGTACGCGGCCAACGGCAAGGTCATCCGGGGGCCGGCTCCCCGCTCCCTGGAGCTGGTGAGCGCCACGGTGGACGGCGACAACGTTCGCTTCAGCCCCTGGCAAGGCCCCGATTTCCGCGAGGCCTGAGGCGTTACGATAGGCTCCAGAGAGACCCCTGTAAGGGGCCACAGCCGGGTCAGAAGTGGGGGAAAAGGCCAGAGAGGTTGCTGCGCTAGTCCTGGCTAGAGCATGAGTTGTGAGCTTTGAGGAGATTGCCCCAAAGGGCTTGCGAGAATTTTGATTGAGATTCTGAGCTAACTTATGAAGCGAATTTACTTGGCCTTGTGTGCGCTGCTGCTGTTGCTGGGGACGGGATCCCGTCCGGCAGCAGCCTATCCGTACTACGCCCAGATGGCCTACGACAACCCGCGCGAGGCCACCGGGAAAATCGTCTGTGCCAACTGCCACCTGAACGCCATGCCTGCCCGTGCCGAAGTGCCGCAGGCAGTTACCCCGGGCCAGGTGTTCACCATCAAGGTCGGGATCCCCTATGACTTGAGCAAGCAACAGGTGTTGGCGGATGGCAGCAAGGGCGGCTTGAACGTTGGCGCTGTGGTGGTGTTGCCAGAAGGCTTCCGCCTGGCCACCGAGGAGGAGATGACGGAGGAGCAGCGCCAGGAAACCGCTGAGACCTACATCACTCCCTACAGCGACGAGAAGCCCAACATTCTCCTGGTGGGTCCCCTGCCCGGCGAGCAGCACCAGGAAATCGTCTTCCCGGTGGTCGCCCCTGACCCGAAGGAGGATCCCTCCGTGGCCTTCATGAAATATCGGGTTTACATTGGCGCCAACCGCGGTCGTGGCCAGATCAACCCCGATGGCAGCCTCAGCAACAACAACGTCTTCCGCGCTCCTGCCACGGGTCGTCTGACAAGCATCGCCACCATCGAATCTGACCTCAGCGATCTGCCGCCTGAGCTGGCCGCCCTGGTGCCGCCCGAATACGAGTTGCCGGGCACGCGGGTGCTCAGCTTCGAGACTGAAGGCGGACTGAAGCACTTGGTGGTGCCGCCGGGGCCGGAGTTGGTGGTTAACATTGGCGACAGCGTCCAAGAAGGGGATCCGGTTACCAACAACCCCAACGTGGGCGGCTTTGGCCAAGTGGAGCGGGATCTGGTGCTGCAGAACCCGGAACGGGTGAAGTGGTTGGTGGCCTTCCTGGCAGCGGTGGCCATCACCCAGCTTCTGCTAGTGCTCAAGAAAAAGCAAGTGGAGCTCATCCAGGCGGCAGAACTTTTGGGCTAGCTTGCGCACTTATTCTTCGCGAGAGTCTTCCCAGCACCTCGGAGCCAGCCGGGGTGTTTTTTTAGGGAATCCTCAGCTCTCCCGCTATCACCAGCACCGCCTGCCCGGCAATCTCCACCCGAGTGCCGAGATCGCGACACCACAGCTCGCCTCCCCGCGCCGAGAGCTGGCGGGCTTTGAGCTCAGTCCGGCCCAGGCGCTGCGACCAATAGGGTGTCAACAGGCACTGGGCAGACCCGGTCACCGGATCCTCCGGGATCCCCAACTGGGGGGCAAAAACACGACAGACAAAATCTGGCTGGTCTTCTAGATCCCCTCCCGAGGCAGTGACGATCAACCCAGAAACAGGCAGTGCCTGAACCCGCTCCCAATCCGGCTGCAGCTGCTGCACCTGCTGGGCCGAAGTCAGCACCGCTACCCCCATGCTGCCGCGGTACAACTCCAGAGGAGGGATCCCCAATGCCGCAGCCACCTGCTCTTGGCCTTCCGGCCAGGGTTGCGGGAACTGGGCGGGAAAATCCATCGCCAGCCGCTCCCCCTGCCGCCGCACCTGCAGCCGGCCACTGCGGGTGGAAAAGGCCACCCCCTGAGCTTCCGGGTGAATCTCGGTCAAGAGCACATAGGCGCTGCCCAACGTGGCATGGCCACAGAGTTCTACCTCCGTGGTGGGAGTAAACCAGCGCAGCCCATAGTGGGGAACCTCGCCTTCGGATCCCTGGGGCAGCAAAAAAGCCGTTTCCGACAGATTGTTCTCCGCCGCAATTGCTCGCATCAAAGCTGCCGGCAGCTCCTGAGGCAGCAAACACACCGCTGCCGGATTGCCCTTAAAAGGCACTGCCGTAAACGCATCCACTTGAAACAACGGGATCCGCACCTGCTTGCCCAACCTACCTCAGGCCATGATCCCACAACAGGCCCAGAAGTAGGGGGATCCGCACCCAACCGTACCCGACAAAAAGGGAGATCCCGCCAAAAGGGGCTATTGTCAGGCTGGAAAGCCGGCTGATAGACTAGCACTCGTAAGCTGAGAGTGCTAAAACCTCGACTACGCAAGCTTAGGTTTGCGCTCGATACAACCCTTCAGCCTCGCGTTTTAGGCATCACGGAGGATATTTGTCATGGCTGCAGTAACTCTCAACGTCTCTACGCTGAAGCCGCTAGGCGACCGCGTGCTGGTCAAGATTGCCCAGCAGGACGAGAAGACGGCGGGTGGCATCTTTTTGCCCGATACCGCCAAAGAAAAACCCCAAGTGGGGGAGGTGGTCGCAGTTGGGCCTGGCAAGCGCAATGACGAGGGCAAGCTGATCCCGATGGAACTGAAAGCCGGCGACAGAGTGCTCTACTCCAAGTACGCCGGCACGGAAGTGAAGCTGGGCAGCGATGAGTACGTGCTGCTGGCCGAGCGGGATATTCTCGCTATCGTTCAGTAATTTTCAGTCCTTCAGCGATCGATCCTCTACATCGCCCTTAGTTCATTCACGTCTGAGAGGTTGAGTATGGCCAAGTCGATCATTTTTAGCGAAGAAGCCCGTCGCGCCCTTGAACACGGCATGGACATTTTGGCGGAAGCTGTAGCCGTTACTCTCGGACCCAAAGGGCGCAACGTCGTCCTGGAGAAGAAGTTTGGCGCACCCCAAATTGTTAACGATGGGGTAACCATCGCCAAAGAGATCGAGCTGGAAGACCACATTGAAAACACTGGCGTCTCCTTGATCCGTCAGGCGGCTTCCAAGACCAATGACACGGCTGGGGACGGCACCACCACCGCCACCGTCCTGGCCCACGCCATGGTTAAAGAAGGGCTGAAAAACGTGGCCGCCGGCGCCAACCCGATTGCCCTCAAGCGCGGCATCGACAAAGCCGTGAAGTTCCTGGTGGACAAGATCGCCGAACATGCCCGCCCGGTGGAAGACTCCAAAGCGATTGCCCAGGTGGCGGCCATTTCCGCCGGCAACGATGAGGAAGTGGGCCGCATGATCGCCGAGGCCATGGACAAAGTGGGCCGCGAAGGGGTGATCTCCCTGGAAGAAGGCAAGTCCATGACCACTGAGCTGGAAGTGACGGAGGGGATGCGCTTTGACAAAGGCTACATCTCCCCCTACTTCGTCACCGACACGGAGCGGATGGAGGCGGTTCTGGAAAACCCCTACATCCTGATTACCGATAAGAAAATCACCCTGGTACAAGACCTGGTGCCGGTGCTGGAGCAAGTGGCCCGCGCCGGTCGTCCGCTGCTGATCATCGCCGAAGACATCGAGAAAGAAGCCCTGGCCACTCTGGTGGTGAACAAGCTGCGGGGCGTGCTGAGCGTGGTGGCGGTAAAAGCCCCTGGCTTTGGGGATCGCCGTAAGGCCATGCTGGAAGACATCGCCATCCTCACTGGCGGTGAGGTCATCAGCGAAGAGCGCGGCCTGAAGCTGGAGAACGCCCGTCTCGACTCCTTCGGCTCGGCCCGTCGCGTCACGGTAACCAAAGACCACACCACCATCGTGGCGGAAGGCAACGAAGCGGCTGTCAAAGCCCGCTGTGAGCAAATCCGTCGCCAAATTGAAGAAACCGACTCCACCTACGACAAAGAAAAACTGCAAGAGCGCCTGGCCAAGCTCTCCGGCGGTGTGGCGGTGATCAAAGTGGGCGCGGCCACCGAAACTGAGATGAAGGATCGCAAGCTGCGCCTGGAGGACGCCATCAACGCCACCAAGGCGGCGGTGGAAGAGGGGATCGTCCCCGGCGGCGGCACTACCCTGGCGCACCTGATGCCGGCGGTAACGGAGTGGGCGCAGGCCAACTTGTCCGGCGATGAGCTGGTAGGGGCCATGCTGGTTGCCCGCGCGCTGGGCGCTCCGCTGCGCCGCATTGCCGAGAATGCCGGCCAGAACGGCTCGATCGTGCTGGAGCGGGTGAAAGAGAAACCCTTCACGGTGGGTTACGACGCCCAGAACGACGCCTATGTGGATATGTTTGAGGCGGGCATCGTTGACCCGGCCAAAGTCACCCGCTCTGCCCTGCAAAACGCTGCCTCGATTGCCGGCATGGTGCTCACCACCGAGGCCATCGTGGTAGACAAGCCGGAGCCCAAGAGCAACAAGCCCGCTGGCGGTGGCGGCGGCGTGGATGACTACGACTACTAATCTTCGGGCAGGAAGAGGCAGAGGCTTCGCCAGCTAGCGGAAAGTCTGCTGCCTTGTCAGAGCAACCATCTTCCGGGATCCCGGCTGGGATCCCTTTATTCTTGGGCATTTCCCTCTCCCAGGCGTCCGGGGGGTGAGGGCGAGCCATCCTACTAACGGAAGGAGAAGGCGGCGTGGCACGGTTAATCTGCATTGGCCTAGACCTGGCCTGGTCGGCCCGCAACCCCTCTGGCGTGGCAACGCTGGAGGTTGAGAGCGGGGATCCCCAAGCCCCGAACCTGACGGGCCACCTGCGGGACAACCGCCTCTTGCAAACCGACCAGGAGATTGTGGACTACATCCAAGCCCAAGCGGGAGGGGATCCCTGCCTGGTGGCGGTGGATGCCCCCCTGCGCGTCCCCAACCCCAGCGGCCAGCGGCGGGCGGAAGCCGAGCTGAACCGGGTGTTTCGCGCCTATGCCGCTGGCGCCCACCCGGCCAACCGCCGCCTCTTGGCCAAAAACGGCCAGGTGCGAGGGGAGGCCCTGGTGCAAGCTCTCTCCCGTTATGGCTTTCGCGAGCAGGCCAGCATCGAGCAGGGATCCCTGGCCCGGCAGATCACCGAAGTCTTCCCCCACAGCGCCATGGTGAGCTTGTTTGGCCTCAGCCGCAGCCTCCCCTACAAAGCGCGTCCCCGCCGCACCTGGCTGCAACGAGAACAGGCGTGGCGGCTGTACCAGCAACATCTGCGCGCCTTGGCCAGCGCCGATCCGTCTCTGCAAGGCCACGAGCCCCTGCTCCAAGTGGAGGTGGGATCCCTTAGGGGCCGCCAACTCAAAAACTACGAAGACCAAGTCGATGCCTTAATGTGCGCCTACATCGCCCTCTACGGCTTCCGCTGGGGATCCGAGCGCTGCCACAGCTTCGGCAACCTGCAAGAAGGCCACATTTTCACTCCCCTGCCCCCCTCATTGCAAGGGAAGAGCCCTGTTTCCTCGCCGGAAACTCCACAAGGGCTTTAACTCGGGCGAGGGTATGGCTTCTGCCAGACCGGCCAGACTTCCGTTGAGGCAGAGACAAGCGAAGCTAAACCGGAGGGAAAACCCGGCTCTTGCTAGTCTCAAATCACACGTTGGCGGCATGATAGGAAGAAGGGATCCTGTCAGAGGGGAGGGAAATGAACGCACAACTGGGGCGCAATCGGCAGGCAAGACGCGCTTACGGGCTGGATGAGATTGCGCTGGTGCCGGGCAGGCGAACCCTGGATCCCAGCTTGGTGGACACCCACTTCACCCTGGGAGGGATCCAACGGCCCATCCCCATCATCGCCAGCGCCATGGACGGCGTGGTGGACGTCAAGATGGCCATCTTGCTCTCCAAGCTGGGGGCAATGGGCGTGCTCAACCTGGACGGGATCCAAACCCGCTACGCCGATCCCGACGAGGTGCTGGATCAGATTGCCGCGGTCGGCAAAGACGAGTTCGTTCCCCTGATGCAGCGCCTCTACAGCGAGCCGGTCAAGCCGGAGCTGATCCAAGAGCGCATCCGCCAAATCAAAGCGGCCGGCGCCATCGCGGCCGCTAGCTGTGTGCCCGCCCACGCAGCTGAATATGGCCCCCTGGTGGCGGAAGCAGGCGGGGATCTGTTCTTCGTTCAGGCCACGGTAGTTTCCGTCCACCACAAGGTTCCCGAAGGCATGGAACTGCTGGATCTGGCCCAATTTTGCCGGTCGATGCCCATTCCTGTTGTGGTGGGCAACTGCGTTACCTACGATGTTGCCTTGGAGCTGATGCAGGCCGGAGCTGCCGGCGTCTTGGTGGGGATCGGCCCTGGCGCTGCCTGTACCTCCCGCGGCGTGTTGGGGGTGGGAGTGCCGCAGGCTACGGCCATCGCCGACTGTGCCGCTGCACGGGAGCAGTTTTTGGCGGAAACCGGCGCCTACGTTCCCATCATTGCCGATGGGGGATTGGTGACCGGTGGCGACATTTGCAAGGCCATCGCCTGTGGAGCGGACGCAGTGATGATCGGATCCCCCTTGGCCCGCGCCTATGAGGCCCCCGGTCGCGGCTTTCATTGGGGCATGGCTACCCCCAGCCCCATCTTGCCCCGCGGCACCCGCATCCGCGTGGGATCCACCGGCACCCTGGAAGAGATCTTGTGCGGCCCCGCCCGCCTGGACGACGGTACCCACAACCTCTGGGGTGCTCTGCGCACTAGCATGGCCACCTTGGGGGCTGCCAATCTCCGAGAAATGCAGCAGGTGGAGATCTGCATCGCCCCCTCCCTCCTGACCGAGGGCAAGGTGTACCAGAAGGCGCAGAGCTTAGGTATGGGGAAATAGTCCCTTGGGAATGCTAAACTCGGTGGACTGGGATCCCCCAGGGCGGTTAGCTCAGCGGTAGAGCGCCTGCCTTACAAGCAGGATGTCACTGGTTCGAGTCCGGTACCGCCCATCCCCGCCTCAGCCCGCGACTTAGGAGCTCTGTCTCGGCTTTGGCGTGCACCCGCTAGCCAGGGTCGGATCCCTGAGGTAAAGTAATGGGTATGGGGCCTGGAGCGTCTGCCGCCGTTGAGCCTCACGTTGAGTCTCATTCAAAAAGTGTGTAAAGTGGTAGACGATGTGAAACAGGGCTGTACCATGTTCTTCGAGGGTCCGCAGTTGTCAGACTCGTGCTTGAGTTAGACAGTTGACTACCTCTAGAAGACATCGCCACAGCCGAGACAGGTGTGAGGACACAGAACAAGGAGAGAAACATGCCCGCGAAACACGCGAACTACTGGAAAACGTTGCTGGCCGGCACCCTGGGTGCAGCAGCAGTCTTGACCCCTGGAGTGGCCTATGCCCAAGCTACTGGGCCCGTCACCTCCATCTCTGAACTTTCTGATGTGCAGCCTACTGACTGGGCTTTCCAAGCACTGCAATCTCTGGTCGAGCGTTACGGCTGTATTGCCGGCTACCCCGACCGCACCTTCCGCGGCAACCGGGCCATGACCCGCTATGAGTTTGCCGCCGGTATGAACGCCTGCTTGGATCGCATCAATGAGTTGATTGCAGCCGGTTTGGCCGACAAAGTCTCCAAGGAAGACTTGGCCACTCTGCAGCGCTTGCAAGAGGAATTTGCTGCTGAGCTGGCAGCCCTGCGCGGGCGGGTGGATGCCCTGGAAGCCGATGTTACTGATTTGAAAGGGAAGGTCTTCAACCCGGTTACCAAGTTGAATGCCCAAGTCATCGCCGCTGTTGTAGGCAGCGCTCTCACGGAAGACAGAGTTGTTGATGGGAAGGTAGTAGCAGAGCAAAACCAAGCCAACATGACTCTTCCCTATCGGGTACGCTTGAACTTCGATGCTTCTTTTGTGGGTCGCGATCGCCTGCGCATTCGTCTCCAAGCTCGCGATGCTGTGACTGAGTTCTTTGATGGGGATCCCGGCCTTGAGTTTGGCGGCCGTGGCGGCGGCACTTTCACCCTGGCCAAGCTGATCTACCAATTCCCAGCTTTCAACCGAGCAGCTACCATCTACACGGGTATCGTTGGCTCAGGTGTGTTCGATGTATTCAACTACAGCACACCCTTCGAAGCTCTCTCCGACTTTGCTGATGCTCCCAACTCCACGGCGGACGTGCCAGGTGGAGCTCTGTTTGGCTTCCGCTACCGACTCTCGGATCAACTACGCTTGGCCTACAGCTACAGCACCAGGAACGCTCAAGCCTTGGGCAAGGGCTTCGGCGACAGCGGTATAACCGGTAGCGACAGTGCCCACGCGGTGGAGCTGGGCTTCCTGCCGAATGAAAATCTAGAGATTTACCTGCAGTTTGCCAGTACCTATCTGCAGACGGCAAACGATGGCCCTGAGTTCTTGGCCAACGGTACAGCTCTTTTCCGTGGCCCTCTGAGAGTAACCAATGTGTCCACCTCTGCACGGGTGAACGCCTTTTCTGTGGCTGCCAACTGGGAGATTACCCCCCGCGTCATCGTATCTGGCTGGTTTACTGCTGGCAATGTGGATTACAACTTGCCCAACGTGGTACCGGCGGGCACCATCGATCCGGGCGACGAAGACTTCAACGGCTGGCTGTTTGGCTTCGCCTTCCCAGATCTGTTCATTGAGGGTGCTCAAGGGGGTGTGGTTTTTGGCCAGCCAATTGTGACCACCAAAAATGAAGGAGTTTGGGATACCCGCCCGTTCATTGTGGATGTTTACTACAGCTTCCCGGTGAACGAGTACCTCACCCTTACCCCGGCGGCCTACTTTGTGAGCAACCCCAATGGTGCTCTACCTGGGGACAACGACCCAACCATTGGTGTAGGTGCTCTGCGGGCTGTGTTCAACTTCTGATGAGTTGACCTCTTTTGCAGGTTCATAGCTGGTTAGGGGATCCACTGCAGTGGATCCCTTTTTTGGTTCAAACCTTCCTTTATGGTCATTTCGATTCAGACTAGGACACTGCACCCACGTCTGAAACGTTGAGTGCATACAGCGAAGGGCTTTTTCTCTATAGCCCAGGTGTCTCACCCTAACCTGAAACGACTACAACTCCTCTGCGGGGATGACAATGCCGGCTCTGGAGAGCCTGAGGTCGGGCTCAAGACAAGGCTAGGGATTACAGAAAGCACACTGAGCGGGATCCGCCCAAGGCTCTGCCACAGGCTCGGTGTGGGTGTGGGAACAGCGATCACAGCCATATACCCAAGCCTTGGCCACGGGGGTGGGGGCGCCACATTGGCCGCAGGGCAGTCCAGAGACCGAGCGGATCCGCCAGTAGCCGGGAGTGCCGCAGGCCGGGCACAGGCTTTGGGCTTTGGCGATTAGGTTTTGGGTGGCGGCTGCAATGACTTGGAGCCGGGTTGGGTTGTACAGGGCCCGCATGTCGGTTTCCAGATGAAGGCCCCCTTGCCGAGCCAGCAGCTCCCCCACCACCTGCTTCAGGGTTGCTTCGTCTTGGATCCCTTTGTGGATAACCTGGGGCTTTTCTGGCTGGTCGAGGGCGATCAGGGCGTGCTGGGGAAAACCCGCCCTTTGGGCAAAGTCCAGCGCTTCTGCCCAGCTCTGCACCCAGCGATGGCTGAAGTTGGTTTGGGTGCTTTCTGCGTAGCCCACCAGCTCCAAGGGATCCGCGCCGGGTTCAAAAACCCTGAGCATGACCCATTCCTGGTTCAAAGGAATCCAAGGGATCTGAGGGTGGGGGCCAAAGGATCCCTCGCTGGCCAAAACCAAAGAGGCGGGATGAGCTTGGCGGGCTCTCTCAATTTTCAGGCGTAGGGTGTGGATGGGATCCCCTGGCCGAGGCCGCTCCCGCGAGAAGGTGCCCAGTTGGTCGGTGTCCAGAGGTATCACTTGCACCTGGATCCCCAGGTGGTGGGCCAAGAGAGGGCCGATCACCTGCTCTTTGCGATGCAGGGTTGCCAAGTAGGCAACCCGACCTTTCCAGTGCATAGATCCAGAACTGACCCCGATCCGGCAAACGAAGTCTGCAGCTTTCTTGTTGGGCTCATCGGAGGGCTCAAACCAGGGGGCTGGGTTCTAGCGGCAAGCCCAACTGGGCAACAGCCTCGGCCAAGGCCACCTCACGGCTGTCCACAAACCGCTCTGGGGACAGTGGCAGATGCAGGCTTTCTAGGCGCTGCCGGATCCGACCCTTGGCCCCAACAATCCACACCTGTTTGCCCCGATCCAGAGCCTCGCGAATGGCATTTTCCAGGGATAGCGTTGCGGAAACGCCCAGCATCGGCACATCTGATAGATCCACCACCAGCGCTTGGCAGGAGGCCACCGCCTGATGTTGGCGGGAAATGGCTTGGGAAACCCCGAAGATCATCGGCCCGCTCAAGTAAAACAGCAACACCTGCCCGCATCCCTGGCGCAGCAATTCCCTCTCACGGGGAGTGAGATCCACCGCATCATCGGCATCGGTAATGGCTTTCACCTCTTCGGAGTGGATCTCGCTGAGGCGTTGGATAGTGAGCAAGTTGGCCACAAACACCCCCACCCCCACGGCAGCGATGAGATCCACAAACACCGTCATGAACATCACCCCGTACATGATGGCTGCCCCTTTGAGGGAAAGGCGGTGGGCCCGCTTGAGGAAGCTCCAGTCGAGGATATCCACCCCCACCTTAAAGGCGATCCCTGCCAGCACCGCCATTGGGATCCCTTGCGTGAGGGGAGCGGCAAACAGCACCACCATCAGCAGGATTAACGCTCGGGTAATGCCGGCTAGAGGGGTACGTCCGCCCGACTGGATGTTCACCACTGTGCCCATGGTGGCGCCGGCTCCCGGCAGCCCTCCCATGAAGCCGGACACCAAGTTAGCGATCCCCTGCCCGATCAGCTCTTGGTCGGAGTCGTGGCGGGTGCGGGTGAGGTTGTCGGCAATCACCGCCGTCAAGAGGGTGTCGATACAGCCCAGCATGCCCAGCACCACCCCGTCCAACACCAAGCTGGCCAGGGAAGCAAAGGGCAACTGCGGCCATTGCACCTGGGGCAAGCCGGTGGGGATGGGCCCGATGCGCCGCAAATCCCAGTCAGCCATGAACAAGTTGGCCACCAGCGTTCCCAGCACCAGGGCCACCAACTGGGGCGGCACCACTCTTCGCCAAGGCTTGGGATAGCCAAAGAGGATCGCAAGGGTCAGCAGCCCCAACCCCAGTTCCGGGAACTTGAGATTGAGCAGGTAGGTCGGCAGGTTCTGCACCGCCCCGATCACTCCCCCCTGGCTGGCGTGGCCCAAAAGGGGCGGGATCTGCAGCAAAATCATGATCCAGCCGATCCCCGACATAAAGCCGGAGATGACGCTGTAGGGCATAAGGGTGATGTATTTGCCCAGCTTCAGGGATCCAAACAGCACCTGAAACAGGCCCCCCACCATCACCACCGTGAAGGCCGGCCCCAGTCCCTGGTTCGGATAGCTGGCGGTAACCTTGGCAATGACTGCCGTCATCATCACCGTCATCGGCCCGGTGGGCTCGGAGATGAGGGTGGGAGTGCCGCCGAACAGGGCAGCAAAAAAGCCCACACACACCGCCCCATACAAGCCCGCCACCGGCCCGGCACCAGAAGCCACCCCAAAGGCCAGGGCCATCGGCAGCGAGACAATAGCCGTCGTCAGGCCACCGAAGAGATCCCCACGCCAGTTTTCTAGGCTCAGACGCCGACGCCAAGCCAGCACTCCCCCACCTTGCCCCGTCACTTGGCCCAACATGCCCCACTGCCCTCAATGCTATAGGCAGCCTATCATTGAGCGTTACCATAACGCCCCGATTAGAGGATAGATTTTTATCTATAAATGTCTTCAGGGATCCCCTTGGGACAGGGGGCGGCTCCGGGCAACTCCCTCTGCCCCGGCAAAAGGCAATGGTAGACTAGACGCAGGCGCACTTTATTTTAGTTTCCTGGGTTGCCGACCGTTGGCAGGCAATGGCGATTGCTGCTGCGACAGCTTTGTAACCTCGAACCGTGCCCGCGCCCAAGCCGACCGGGATCCCTCACCTCTACCCCCACCCATGAGCGACAACGAATTGACCGCGCGCATCATCTCCACCGACCTGCAGCGGGAGATGGCGCAGTCCTACCTGGAATACGCCATGAGCGTGATTGTCGGGAGGGCTCTGCCGGATGCCCGCGACGGCCTCAAGCCGGTGCATCGCCGCATCCTCTACGCCATGCACGAGCTGGGCCTGACGGCGGATCGCCCTTTTCGCAAGTGCGCCCGCGTCGTGGGGGATGTGATCGGGAAATACCATCCCCACGGGGATCAGGCGGTTTACGAAGCCCTGGTGCGCATGGCCCAGGACTTCTCCATGCGGGAGCGCCTGGTGGACGGGCACGGCAACTTCGGCTCCATCGACAACGACCCGCCGGCGGCCATGCGCTACACCGAGTGCCGCCTCACCGCTTTTGCCCAGGAAGCCCTGCTGCAGGATATCGACGCCAACACCGTCGACTTCATCGACAACTACGACGGATCCCAGCAAGAGCCGCTGGTGCTGCCGGCGCGGATCCCGCAGTTGCTGTTGAACGGTTCTTCTGGCATTGCCGTGGGCATGGCCACCAACATCCCGCCCCACAACCTGGGAGAGCTGGTGGACGGCCTGATCGCCCTCATCCACAACCCCAACCTGACCAGCCTGGAGCTGATGCAGTGGATCCCGGCCCCCGATTTCCCCACCGGCGGGCTGATCATGGGCCAGGAAGGCATCCGCGAAGCCTATACTACCGGGCGCGGCTCCATCACCTTGCGGGGGGTGGCCACGGTGGAGACCATCGAGCAGCGGGGCCGACCGACGCGGGAGGCCATTATCATCACCGAGCTGCCCTACCAAACCAACAAGGCAGCCATGATTGAAAAAATTGCCGAGCTGGTCAACGAGAAAAAACTGGAGGGCATTGCCGACATCCGCGACGAAAGCGACCGCGAGGGCATGCGGGTGGTGATCGAGCTGAAGCGGGATGCTCAGCCTCAGGTGGTGCTCAACAACCTCTACAAGCAAACCCCCCTGCAGAGCAACTTCGGGGTCAACATGCTGGCCATCCTCAACGGCGAGCCGCGCACCCTGACGCTGCGGGACGCACTGCAGGCTTTCTTGGATTTTCGGGCAGAGGTGATTGAGCGGCGCACCCGCTACGAGCTGCAGAAAGCCGAAGAGCGGGATCACCTGTTGCAGGGCTACCTTTTGGCTTTGGGGCAGTTGGATCGGGTGATCGCCCTCATCCGCGGAGCCGCCGATGCCGCCACAGCCCGAGCTGAGTTGCAGGCAACGTTGGGCCTGAGCGAAGCGCAAGCCGATGGCATTTTACAGATGCAACTGCGCCGCCTCACCGCCCTAGAAGCGGAGAAAATCCAGGCCGAACACGAAGACTTGGTGAGGCAAATTGCCGATTTGCGGGATATTTTGGCCCGCCGGGAGCGGGTGATGCAGATCATCAGCGAAGAGCTGCAGCAGCTCAAGAGCCGCTTTGCCAGCCCGCGCCGCTCCCGCCTCTGCCTGGAAGACTGTGAGCTCAAGGTTGCCGATCTGATCGAGAACCGCGAGACGGTCATCTTCCTCACCGAGCAGGGCTACATCAAGCGCATGGACCTTGAAGAGTTCCAGGTGCAGGGGCGGGCCACCCGCGGCAAGGCCGGCGCCCGCATCAAAGACGACGATGCCATCGAGCAGTTTTTTGCCTGTCGCAGCCACGACACTATCCTCTTTTTCACGGATCGGGGGATGGTCTATACCCTGCCCGCCTACGAGATCCCGCAGGGGAGCCGCACCGCCCGCGGCAGCGCCATCGTCCAGTTGCTGCCCATCACTCGGGAAGAGCGAGTTACCTCGATGGTGCCCGTGAGCGAGTTCAGCGACGACGAATACTTGGTGATGCTCACCCGAGCGGGCTACATCAAAAAAACGGCCCTCAGCGCCTTTGCCAATGTGCGTTCCAACGGCCTGATTGCCATCTCTCTGGAGGAAAACGATGAGCTGCGCTGGGTGCGCCGCGCCCGCTCCAGCGACGATGTGGTTATGGCGACCCGCCAGGGCATGTGCATCCGCTTCCGGGCAGATGACGAGCAACTGCGCCCCCTGGGGCGAGCCACCCGCGGCGTGCGGGCCATCACCCTCAACCCCGGCGACGACATCGTCAGCATGGACATCATCTTTGCCGAGTCGGTGATGGCCGCTGAGCGAGAGGGGGAGAGGCTGGCCAACCCCTGGGTGCTGGTGATTACCAAAGAAGGGCGGGGCAAGCGCTCGGCCATCGACCACTTCCGCCGGCAAAACCGGGGCGGCAAGGGGGTGATCGCCACTAAGTTCCGCCAGGAGTCGGATGAGCTGGCTGCCCTGCGCATCGTCAATGCCGAGGACGAGATCCTGTTGGTAACTGCCAGAGGCATTGTCATGCGCCAGTTGGCCAAGGCCATCCCCACTCAGTCTCGCGAGGCGACAGGGGTGCTGGTGCAGCGCTTGGATCCGGAGGACAGCATTGTAGGAGTGACGGTGGTGCCCGCTTCGTTTATCAGGGATCCGGCGGAAGCTGAAGAGGAGCCGGCAGAGGGGATCCCCGAGGCCGACGGTTGATCTCCGAGGCGGCGCCTCCCGAGGTACGGCATTTGCCGCCTCAAAGGGGTGGGATCCCGTACCGAAGGCGGCGAGGCTCGGGTGTTAGGTTTGACATAGCCCAATTGGCGGAGCTGCGAAGGCCTAAGGAATGGGGCCAACAGCTCCGAGTTGGGCTAGATTTGCTGTGTTTGGGGAGCTTGGTGACTCCATGTCGAGCCCGATCAATTTCATTCCTGGTTTTGAGGCCGCGCAAACGCCCAGCCCCAACAACCGGCTCTGGCAATATCTGCAGTCTCAGGATCCCAGCGTTTTTCAAGACATCGCCCGCAACTCGTCGCCGGAGGTGCTGGAGATCTTGGGCCACAACATTCGCAGCTTGGTGGGCAGTTTGCCGCCAGACCAATTTGGCGTTCAAATCATCACCAACCGCGAGAGCTTGGCAAAAATGCTCTCCGGGGCGATGATGGGTGGCTACTTTCTGCGGGTGATGGAGCAGCGTCTGGCCCTGGAGCAGTCTTTGGGCAACTCATCCGCCGCCGTCCCCTCTCCCCAACCTTCAACACCGGATCAACCTCCAACAGCGGAGGGGGGCAGTGCCCAATAGCTCCGGGCTCAGCCTTGCGGGCCCGCAGCCAAGTTCAATCCATCCTCTCTGTTGCCGCCGAGGACGTTTTAGGGCTGATGCTGGGTATGGGTTCACCAGACCAGGGATCTGAGTTCAGCCGCCCACCTCGGCGGGTTTTGATCTGCCCGGATAGCTTCAAAGGATCCCTGACAGCCAAGGCAGCAGCGGAGAGCATCTCCCGGGGCATCCGCCAGGTCTTGCCGAAGGCCAAGGTGGAGCTACTCCCCCTGGCCGATGGGGGCGAGGGCACGCTGGAGACCTTGTTGCCGGCGCTGGGGGGAGAGAAACGAGGGCTGTGGGTCACTGGCCCGCTGGGGGATCCCGTCTGGGCCGAGTACGGGGTGGCAGGCGAGCGGGCGCTGCTGGAAGTAGCCCAGGTGGCCGGCCTGACCTTGGTGCCCCCTGAGCAGCGGGATCCCACCCGCACCACCACCTATGGCCTGGGGGAGCTGTTGCGGGCCGTCTGCCGGGATCCCATCGCCGAGATTTGGATAGCGCTGGGCGGATCCGCCACCGTCGATGCGGGTGCGGGGATGGCGCAGGCCTTGGGCTATCGCCTCTTGGATGGGGCCGGGGATCCCATCGGCTGGGGGGGAGGGGAGCTGGCCCGCCTGGCGCGCATCGAGCCACCTAAACAGCGCATTTGGCAAGGCAAGCGCATCCGCGGCCTCTGCGATGTGCAGAACGCCCTCACTGGCCCGTTGGGGGCGGCTGCCGTCTTTGCCCCCCAGAAGGGCGCCACTCCCCAGCAAGTGCGGCAATTGGAGCAGGCACTGCAGCAGTGGGCCAGGGTGGTGGAGCGGGATCTGGGCCGGGCCGTGGAGGGGATCCCAGGGGCCGGCGCCGCCGGCGGGCTGGGGGCAGGATTGGTGGCTTTTTTGGGCGCCACCCTGGAGTCCGGGATCCAGCTCTTGGCCCAGCACTTGGCCCTGCCGGAGCGTCTCCGCCGCTGCGATCTGGTGGTAACTGGCGAGGGCCGCCTTGACGAACAGAGCAGCATGGGCAAGGTAGTGGGGGCGGTGCTGGAGCAGGCCATGGTGGCCCAGAAGCCCCTGCTGATTCTCTGTGGCCAGGCCACCCCGGCAGCCCGGGCCGACTTGGCCGCCCGACCCCTTCCCATTAGAGTTGCTGCCCTCTGTGACCGGATCCCGGATGTGGCCGAGGCGCAGCGCCAGGCCGGTTACCACCTGGAGCAGATGGCCGCTTGGGAGTTGAAAAAGTTTCTGGCCGGGGATCCGATCCCCACCTAGCAAATGGCTGGGAAACAGCTTATCCATCGATCTCCAGCTCCCCTCTCCCCTTGGGAGAGGGGCTGGGGGTGAGGGCCGCTAGGGGCGGGGATCGCTTGGGTCAGCGACAAAGTGTCTTAATCATCGTGTTTGGAACAACTATAATGACTTGAATGAGTTTTTTTAAAAATTATGGCCACTATTGAGTTTTCTCCCGGTATTCCAGAAGTGCCAACGCAGGTGCGGTTGCTGAAATCCAAAACCGGCAAGCGGGGATCCGCCATTTTTCGCTTTGAGGAGCTGAAGTCCGACACGCAAAGCATCCTTGGCATGCGGATGATCGACGAGGAAGGGGAGCTGACCACCCGCAACATCAAAGCCAAGTTCTTGAACGGGGAATTCAAGGCCTTGGAAGTGATCTACGACATGGAAACAGAAGCAGAATGGGAGCGCTTCCTGCGCTTCATGGAGCGCTTCTCGGCAGCCAACCAGATGGGCATGGCCTAGTGGGCTCAGCTTTTGGATTTTTTGCTCCCCTTGGTGGACTTGCTCTTGGCTTTGGGCTGTTGAGCGGTTCCCTGGGCCTGCTCAAGGGGGGGCTGTCCCAGGGGAGGTCGCCGCTTGTGCCAGTCGGTGCTCTGCTCATAGGCATAGGCCACCCGCAGCACCTTGCTCTCCTGCAAGACGTTGCCTATGATCTGCAGGCCAATGGGCAGACCGTTGGCAAAGCCACAGGGCAGGCTCAGCCCCGGCAGGCCCGCCAAATTGACCGGGATCGTCATCAGGTCGCACAGGTACATACTCAAGGGATCCTCCCGCTCCCCCGCCTTGAAGGCCGGCGTGGGGGTGGTGGGGCTGACCAGCACATCCACCTTCTCGAAGGCCCTGAGGAAATCCTGCTTGATCAGGGTGCGCACCTTCTGGGCTTTGAGGTAGTAGGCGTCGTAGTAGCCGGCAGAGAGGGCATAGGTGCCGATCATGATGCGCCGCTTCACCTCCGGCCCAAAGCCGCGGGCGCGCGTTTTGCCGTACATAGCCAAGAGCGAGTCGGCGGGTTCCCGCAGGCCGTACTTGACGCCGTCGTAGCGGGCCAGATTGGAAGAAGCTTCCGAAGGGGCGATGATGTAATAGGTGGCCAGGCCATAGCGAAAGCTAGGACAGTCGATCTCCAGGATCTCCGCCCCCAGCTCCTGTAGGTGTTGGATGGCGGCTTCCACAGCAGCACGGGTTTCCTCGCTGCAGCCTTCCCCCAGCAGGTTGCGGATGACGCCGATCTTGAACCCCTTGATATCCGGGATCAAAGCCTGGCTGTAGTCCGGGATCTCCACCTTGAGGCTGGTGGAATCCAGGGGGTCATGGCCGGCAATCCCCTGCAGCAGCAGGGCCACGTCCTCCACCGTGCGCCCAAAGGGCCCCACTTGATCCAAAGAGGAGGCAAAAGCCACCAGCCCATAGCGGGAGACCAGCCCATAGGTGGGCTTGAGGCCGACCACGCCACAGAAGGCCGCCGGCTGGCGGATCGATCCCCCCGTATCCGATCCCAGGGCCACCACCGCCTGGTCTGCCGCCACCGCCGCCGCCGACCCGCCTGAGGATCCCCCCGGCACCCGCGTCAGGTCCCAGGGGTTGGCGGTGCGCTGAAAGGCCGAGTTTTCCGTAGAACTGCCCATGGCAAACTCGTCCAGGTTGGTCTTGCCCACCGTCACCATGCCGGCAGCCGCCAGCCGCGCCGTCACCGTCGACTCGTAGGGCGGGATGAACCCCTCCAGCATCCGGGAAGCGCAGGTGGTGCGGATCCCTTGGGTGCAAAGGTTATCTTTCACCGCCAACGGGATCCCGGCCAAAGGGCCAATCTCTTCCCCGGCCCGAATGCGGGCGTCCACCGCCCTGGCCTGTTGCAGAGCCAGTTCCTCGGTCACAGTAATAAAGCTCTTGAGCTGCGGCTCCAGTTGGGTGAGACGCTCCAGGTATTCGCGGGCGATCTCTTCGGCAGAGCGCTCTTTGGTTACCAACTGCCTGTGGAGGGCACGGATGACAGACATAGGCAAACTCGTGGGGAAGGGCAAATGCCAGTGAGGCCAGACAAAGTTCCTCTAGATTAATCTAGGTGGGATCCCTTCCTACCCAAAATCCCGCCAATTTCCTCTCTCCCTGAGAGAGAGGGGCTGGGGGTGAGGGCGTCGGCAATGCAGAGCGCTTGGGCCCAAGTTACCGCCGTTCCAAAAAGTCGCGGCGCAGATCCCGAATCTCCTGCCGCATCTCCCGCATCTCTTGGGCCATCTCGTCAGTGCGCCGTTCCAAAGCCTCGGTGCGCCGTTCCAAAGCCTCGGTGCGCCGTTCAATGGCTCGGGTGCGCTCGTCAAAGCGATCCAGCGCCTCGCGGAAAAACTGCGCCAGCATCGCCTGCCCTTCCCGCAGCTCTTGGATCAAAACCTGCTGGTTTTGCTGGGCAGCTTGCAACTCCTGGACGGCCCGAATCAGCCACTGCTCTTGCTCAGGTGTCATGGTTACCAAGGCGCTACAGAACAAGGAAATCCTACCACCCTAAATCTCCTCCTGGGAGAAGGATCCGGGGATGGTTACACTAGCAACGCAGAGCGCTTGGGCCCAAGCTACCGCCGTTCCAAAAAGTCGCGGCGCAGATCCCGAATCTCTTGCCGCATCTCCCGCATCTCTCGGGCCATCTCGTCAGTGCGCCGTTCCAGTGCTTCTGTGCGGCGTTCGATGGCCCGAGTACGCTCGTCAAACCGATCCATTGACTCGCGAAAGAACTGCGCCAGCATCGCCTGTCCCTCCCGCAGCTCTTGAATCAAAACCTGCTGGTTTTGCTGGACAAGACGCAGCTCCTGCTGGGCAGCTTGCAATTCTTTTTGGGAGGCTTGCAGCTCTCTTTGGGAGGCTTGCAACTCTTGGATGGCTTGAATCAGCCACTGTTCTTGCTCGGGCGTCATGGTTACTGAAACACTACAGAATAACGAAATCCTACCACCACTAACTCTTCTCTCCTCCTGGGAGAGGGATCGGGGGCAAGGGATCCAAATCCAAAACCTCAATGGAGAGTAGGGAACTCGAATCCCTGACCTCTGCGGTGCGATCGCAGCGCTCTACCAACTGAGCTAACTCCCCGTAGCTTTACCAGAATAACCCGAATCCGCAGCCAAGATCTCCCCCGCCTGCAACTCCAGCTTGGGAAAGACCTTTGAGGATACCGGATCGGATCCCTTCAGCTCCAGCACATCGTACCAGCCTTCATGAAGCAGCAGCAGGCTCACCTTCTCCTCCAAGGGATCCACAACCCAATACTCGCCGATGCCCAAAACGCAGTATTCCGCCCGTTTGGCCCGGTAGTCCGCCGCCCGGCTGGATTCGCTCACCACCTCCACCACCAATAGCGGCGGCGGATCCTCCAAGCGAATCAAAGCCTCTCGGGATCCCATCTCCTGCCACTGCTCCAAAGGCAGCACCACCACATCCGGGATCCGCACCGTTTCCCAGCGGTTGCCCCGCGGCGACTGGATCCCCAGGCCGCCCTGGATTGTTGTCCAAGGCAACTGCCGTCTGGCGATCTCCGCCTCAAAAACCTGGCTGAGAAACTTTTGGATCTGGACATGCCGTCCGGTTGGAAGGGCCATGGGCACCAACTCCCCCGCCACCAACTCATAGCGGGTATCGCCGCCATCGGAATACTTGAGGTACTCTGCCAAACTCAGGCGAGCCGTTGTCGATCCAGAAGCAGAAACGGATCCGATCGTCAAAGCCACAGCCACCTCCAAAGGCTGCTCTGCTGCCATCCTAACCCCCCTCTCCCTCAGGGAGAGGGGCTGGGGGTGAGGGCCGGCGCGGAGCACTTGAGGCTGCTACCGCCGTTCCAAAAAATCGCGGCGCAGATCCCTCATCTCCGCTGCCATCTCATCAGTGCGGCGCTCTAGGGCTTCCGTGCGGCGCTCTAGGGCTTCCGTGCGCCGTTCCAAGGCTTCTGTGCGCCGTTCCAGGGCTTCGGTGCGGCGTTCAATAGCGCGGGTGCGCTCGTCAAAGCGATCTAGCGCCTCGCGGAAAAACTGCGCCAGCATCGCCTGCCCCTCGCGCACTTCCTGAATCAGAACCTGTTGATTTTGCTGGCCCGCTTGCAGCTCTCGAATCAAAACCTCCTGGTTTTGCTGGACAAGGCGCAGCTCCTGCTGGGCAGCTTGCAGCTCTTTTTGGGCAGCCTGCAGCTCCTGGACAGCTCGGATTAACCACTCTTCTTGTTCTGGGGTCATCGTCAAAAAGTTCTACAGAGGATAAAAAAATCCTACTCCCCTCTCCCTCAGGGAGAGGGGCTGGGGGTGGTCGCGTTAGCGGCGCGGAGCGCTTGGGCTGGGAGAGGGGCTGGGGGTGAGGGCCGCCGGCGGCGCACAGCGCTTGAGGCTGCCGGAAAGAACCACCCAAAACAAAAACCCCTCTCCCTATGGGAGAGGGGCCAGGGGTGAGGGATCGGAGGTGAGGGCTCAGTACAGCGCTTCTTCTTGGTGGGTGATGATGGTGCAGTCGGAGGTGGGGTAGGCCACGCAAGTCAGCACATAGCCCTGCTCGATCTGATCGTCATCCAAGAAGGATTGATCGCTTTGATCCACCGTGCCGCTCACCAGCTTGCCGGCACAGGTCGAACAGGCCCCGGCACGGCAGGAATAGGGCAGCTCGATCCCTTGCTCCTCCGCCACATCCAAAATGTACTCGTCGTCCGGCACATCGATGGTGACGTCCAAGCCCCGCTCTTCGTTGATCAACCGAACTTTGTAGACAGCCATCCTGGTTGGATCTCCAGAAAAAACATCCACTCCTCATCCTGCCACCCTTCTGCCCCGGATCAAGCATCCTTTTGTGAGGAAATAGGCAAATCTTCCGGTTTTTTCCAGGTGGATCCGCAAAAGCCATGCTGGGCAAGGATTCTGACTGCTCTTCCGGTGGCTCCACCTGCTTTGCTCCCAGAAGCCGCCACCCGACTCCTTCCCGGGACCCTGCCCGGTGTCTGTGACCCACGTCACCTTTGATCTTGTCCAGAAAAAATCGGCAGTACTTGCCAAAGCGGGCTAATGGGCTTGTATGATAAGCAGAGTAAACAGACGAGCCGCTTATCCAAGCGCGTGTGCGTCTTTTCTCGATTGGCTCTTTCCTACGGCCTGGCTTGCCCTAGGCGAGTTGATCGGGTAAGTTAAGGGAAGTGTTCAGCCGAACCCTACTTTTTTGGTTAAGAGGAGAACAATGAACGGAACAATGCACAAGTGGCTCCTGAAGTCACTCGGGTCTCTGTCTCTGGCTTCCACAGTGGTGCTGCTGCCCCTGCTGCTCACCGGTTGCGGCGAAGAAAGCAGCACCAGCACTGTTACACCCGTACCGCCGCCGCCCCCACCACCCCCACCGGCTCCCCCGGCTCCGCCGTCACCAACTCCAACCCCGGTGGGACGGGTTATCGCCATTAGCCCGGCGGATGGCGCCACCAACGTTCCTATCACCACCAGCATTGTTATTCGCTTCAGCGAGCCGGTGCGCGAGGCTCCCTTCGCTCAGGCCTTGAGCATCACCTCAGTGGCGCCGCAAGCGGGAGTTGTGCCGGCTGGCGACTTGTTCTTCAATGACGACCGCACTCAGGTCACCATCACCTTCCGCACGCCGCTCACCAACGATGCCGTGTACCGGGTTGTCATCTCGCGGGCAGTGCCGGACTTGTTTGCTTCCGGGCGCAGTCTGCCGGAAGACTTTGTGGCCACCTTCACCACCGGTTTTGTGGCAGCTCCGGAGGGTCCCATCAGCCTGCTGCCGACGCAACTGGCAGCAATTACGCCTGGCGGGCAGGTATTCTCCAACCCAGTTGCGGTGCCAGTGGGCTTTGGCATCCGCCGCGCTATCCCAGCCGAGAACATCCCAGTGGGGGCTTACACTGACTACCGCGCTGTGCTTTCCTTCCCCATTCCCGACGCCATTCCCCGCAACGCCGTTGTGCAGGGGGCGCAGTTGACGCTGGTGCAGTTGCCCTCCTTCGACTCGGCCATCATTCCTGGTTTTGGCGACCAGGGGCTGGGCTTCTTCTTCCTGGATCCGACACCGCACAACCTGCCGTCCAACAACGTGGTGTTCCAGGAAGTGACCTTGGGTGCGCCCAACAACGTGGTTTCCAGCGACTTCTTTGCGCCAGCTTCCAGCCCCACCTTTGTTGCCCTGAGCATCAATGGCAACGTGCTGGGTGGGGATGTGTCAGCGGGGCCGCGCACGGCGGATGTGGGGCCTGGGGTGCAGCGGGCGGTGTCAGGCTCCCGCTTCTACCAGGTGCGGCTGCAGTGTGCCCGTGAGGTGTGGAACAACCAGGCTACTCCGGCCTTTGTTGCGGTGCTGGCCACGGCGAGCGCAAGCGTCAGTGTGGCTGCTCCCACCGCTTCGGCAAGTGGTACTCTTGGGCCGGCCATTCTGACAGGAACGCTTCAAGTCTCGGCTACTGCTGGTGTGGGTACCGGTACCGGAACTGTGGCAGTTCAAGCTACTGCCCCGGCCACTGCAACGCTTGACGTTGCCGGAGCCACCACGCAAATTGGGTTTGGCTCATTTACTGCAACGGTAAGCGTTTCTAACGCTCTGCCGACTGGGGGCACTGTTTCTGCAAGTGTTTCTCTTAGTTTTGGCTCCTTCACCCAGAGCGCTCAGCTTCCGTCCGCTCAAGTAACTCAAATCTTTAATGCCGGTTTCCTCTCGGGTATTGCCGCTGGTACGTTTCCAGTACCCAAGCTTACTACCGGTTCTTTGGCAGCAGGTAACACCTTTACCGTTCCCTTCGGTCCTCTGGTCGCTCCAGGTGGCTTTGTGGCGCCGACGGCCTCTGTATCGGCAAGTGCTTCGGTGACGGCTTCGGTTTCGTTCAACGTGGCCACCCCTATCGTCTTTGAAGTGAGCCAGGGGGCTACGGGCACCTGCCGCGCCGAGTTCGACCGGGAGCCGGCCACGGGTACGGGTGCTGGCCCTATCACCACCGCTCGCGGGCCGCGGCTGGACATCACCTTCACCATCCCGCGGTAGTCCATACACTCTATCTGGCTTTAGGGCTGGGCCTGTTGACTTTTAGGCGGCAGGCGTTCAGACGGAAAAGGTGGGTGGGTCTTAAGTGCCTACCCACTTTTCTAGGCTGTTAAGCCTACCAAAGGCAGGTGAAGCACTATTCGTTTGATAGAATTGTCTAAGTTGAGACTCAGGGATATGGGAACCGAAATTCAAAAGCTCCTTAAGCAAGCATTTGGCCATCATCAGTCGGGCGAGTGGGATCAGGCCGAGGAATGCTACCTAGAAATCTTAAAGCTAGAACCCAACCATCTTGATGCTACTCAGTATTTGGGTATACTGGCCTACCAACAACAACAGTATGTCAAATCTGTAGAATACTTAGAACGGTGTATAGGTCTTGGTCAAAGGTCGGCATCGTTGTATGTCAACTTAGGTGCAGTCTACGAGAAGCTAGATCAGCTAGAAAAGGCCCTAGAATGCTACCGACAAGCTACCCAAATAGATCCAGAAAGTCTCAACGCAAACTTTAACTTAGGTCTGGCTCTAATTCAACTCGAGCAGTGGGAAGAAGCCCAGAAAGCCTTTCTAAAAGTTTTAGAGTTGAACCCTCAAGAGTATGAGGCAGCTTATTTTCTTGGGCAAGTCTTGCTGAAGTTAGGTCAGGTCAACAGTGCCATCAGCATCCTAAAAAAAGCAGTAAAGGACAAGCCGGATTACATTGAGGCTCATCTTCAGTTGATTGATGCCCTCTCTTTAGCTGGAAACAAAGAAGAGGCAATTCAACACGCGAGACAAGCAGAACCGCAATTTCCGGCTAGTGCTGATTTACAGCTTAAGCTAGGTTTATTGCTGGCAGAGTCGATGCAGTATGAAGATGCGATTGTTGCCCTAGAGAAAGCCTTGATGATCAAGTCTTCTGCTGTTATTCATCTAAATCTTGGGAAAATCTATGGCGAAATTGGTCAAGAAGATAAGGAAATAGCGCACTACAAAAAAGCTATAGCAATCAATCCAACCTATGCGAAAGCCTACAATAACTTGGGGGCGGCACTAAGCCGAAAGATACGACACCAAACTGCAACAGAGATAGCTGCACAGGAACTAAGCTTGGGAGGTAAAAAAGATCTTGAAAGTCAATGCCAAATTATTCAAGCTGCAAGAGACTGCTTTCAGATTGCTATTTCTCTAGATTCGGAATACGCTGAAGCTCATCACAACCTAGGTATTCTCTACAGGGCAGAAAAGCGGCTAGATCTAGCCAGATATCATATATGCCTTGCTATTGAGATCAACCCAGAAGAATCAGATTACTGGCACAGCTTAGGATGCTGCTACTTAGACTTGGCCATAGCCGACAAGGCAGTTAGATGTTTTGAGCGAGCGATCGGCTTAGATCCAACATCTGCTCGAGCATATAACAACTTGGGTCTTGCTCATCGACTACTGCAAAATAGAGAGGAAGCAGAGTTTGCTTTTCACAGAGCTGCAGAGCTTTCGCCGGACTTTGCAGAAGTCTATTGCAATATCGGAGTCAGACTCTTCGAGCAGGAAAAGTACGATGATGCTCTGGAGCACTTCCAGGAAGCGATAAGACTTAAGCCTGAGCTAGCCGATGCCTATTTTTACAAGGGCTTAACCCTTAGCAAGCAATCCCGGACTCAAGACGCGATAGATAGTTATTTGCTAGCTATCGAGAGGAAGCCAAACTTTGCTGTTGCATATCAGAATTTGGGTGGTGCTTATCTAGAGCAATGCAGACTGGACGAAGCTCTAGAGAACTACAGGAAGGCCCTGGAAGTTGCTCCTGGCTTCGCAGCTGCAATGTCGTGTATCCTAATGGCTTCACATTATTCTGAGAAGTTTGACCCTGTGGAAACATTTATAGAGCATCAAAAGTGGGGTATTTCCTACCAAAGCCAGTATCAAAGCCACTGGAGACCTTATGCAAACTCGCGAACTACCCAGCGTCCCCTCAAGATTGGCTATCTATCGGGTGATTTTCGATTGCACTCGGTACATTTTTTCATGAGCTCAATCTACGATTGCCACAACCAGGAAAAATTCCAAATCTACTGCTACTCAAATGTTGATCAACCTGACACAGTAACTGAGCAGCTCTCCAAATGGGCAACGGGATGGCGAGATATTCACAAGCTAAGTGACGAGAAAGCTGCAAAGTTAATCAGAGAAGATCAGATTGATATTCTAGTGGATCTAAGTGGCCATACCGGCGGCACAAGAGTACACTTAATGGCTTTGCGTCCGGCCCCTGTACAAGTTACGTACCTTGGCTACCCCGACACCACAGGTATGACCGTCGTGGACTACAGGATAACAGATAGTTTTGCCGATCCTTATGATGTAACCGATAGTCTGCACACAGAGAAATTGATAAGGATGCCTCATAGCTTTCTTTGTTACAAGCCCTCTTGTGAGGCACCGGAGATTGTGGATCCTCCTGTGGTTAGAAACGGCTTTATCACGTTTGGATGCTGCAACAACCCTTCCAAGATCACTCCCAGAGTCATTAAGTTATGGGCAGATGTATTGAAGGCAGTGCCCCATTCAGTTCTGCGCCTGAAAAATCAGCGATATAGAGATGAAAGCACCCGTAAACTCTTTTTGGAAAGAATTGGAAGACACGGCATTCCAGACGAGAGAGTCAAGCTAGAATATGATAGACAGGGCTTTGCCGAGCATTACGCAGCCTATGGAGAAGTGGATATTGCTCTGGATCCCTTCCCTTACAACGGAACAACGACAACCTGCGAAACATTATGGATGGGAGTTCCGGTAATCACTCTGGAAGGTCTAGCACATGTTTCCAGAGTTGGAGTATCTATCTTGAGAACAGTGGACTTGCCGGAATTAATCGCACAGACGGAGCAAGACTACATTCGCATTGCCTCAAGGCTGTCTGAAGACATAGATCTTTTGGTCTGGATAAGGAGAACCATGCGGGAGCGACTCTCGCAATCACCACTTCTTAACGGCAAAACTTTTACAGCTTTCTTAGAGAAGGCTTACATCCTAATGTGGGAACAGTATTGCCAAGATAGAAAAGCTAGAATTAGGTTTACAGACTTGCCGTTCAAGTTTCGCAAGCACCCAAACTTAGCTCAACTCAGAAAGTAAGTTAGCTAGTAGGAGCAGACGACGAGAATGCTTAATCTACACATCGGTGGTAAAGAACCACATCCTGACTGGAAAATACTTAATATTTCGCCCTCTCCTGAGGTTGACTATGTTGCAAACGCAATAGATCTCAGTATGTTTGAGAACGAGAGCGTAGATCAAATATATGCCTCTCATGTTCTTGAGCATCTTAGTTGTCAAGAAGCAGGTGTGGCCTTAACAGAGTGGTATCGAGTCCTCAAGAAAGGAGGAAAGTTATTTGTTTCTGTACCTAATCTAAAGACGCTGTCCAAGCTTATACTAAGAGATGATCTCTCGTACGACGAATTGATACGTGTTATTAGCATGATTTACGGCGGTCAAATTGACCAGTATGACTTCCATAAATACGGCTATACCATTGAAAACCTGACTCACCTGCTTAAGACCGTTGGTTTTGGCTTTATCATTCAAGTAGACCAATTTGGCATGTTTAGAGATGCAAGCACAATTGTCTACTGCAACGAACTTATCAGCCTAAATGTAATTGCCTACAAAGAGTGAGGGGAACCATGTCTGAGCTGTCCATAGCCTCTGTTTTGGGAACCTCAATGCCTCGGATTAAAGTAATTGCCGTAGGGGCATCTGATGTTGGAGCTCCTGAGATATATGCCGAAATCATTCGGAAGGACTATGGAGAGTTAATTGGATTCGAGCCTGATCCTGAGGCTTACAACCGCTTAATTGAGAGAATTCGACAAGGTGATGGCAGTTCTAACGTCTTATACCTTCCTATGGCGGTTGGCGATGGTTCTGAATCCACCCTTTACCTGACCAACAGCGGAATGACATCCTCTCTGTTTAGACCCAATTATCATCTGTTGGAAAAGTTTCACGATCTGGCTGAGCTTTACCAAGTTGTCTCAGAGAAGAAAGTAAAGACTGTTCGATTGGATGATTTGGAAGAAGTCTCAGACGCTGACTGGCTTGTTATGGATACTCAAGGCAGTGAGCTAAATATTATTCGCGGAGCTAGACGTCTCCTAGAGGAGAGCATTGTAGTAGTTCAAACTGAGGTTCTATTTATCCCTCACTACATCGGCCAGCCGTTGTTCTCTGATATAGATATCGCTCTGAGAGAATGCGGCTTTCTAATTCATAGCTTAACCGGGATTTCCTGTCCACTTATGAAGTCATTTCCGAAGAGCCTTACGTCTTTGCGCACTCAGGCATCTTGGACAGACTTTATTTATGCAAAAGACTTTATGCGATTGGGAGAGCTGACATCAAGAAAGCGGCTAGCGCTTGCCACGATCCTCCATGAGGTCTATCGTTCTTATGACTTATGCTCTCACGTTCTCAGAACTCATGATGAGATAGAAGGTACTTCATTTTACGACACCTACATTTCAAAGCTCTAGGATCTTAGACTTCTTGCCTTTGATTTGAGGAAAGACCACATTCGCTTAGCGGCCTGTTCCCAGGTCATGCTTTTCGTATAATCTAATCCTCGTGAGAGTATGGTATTTCTATACCTTGTATCTCTTAGCTGATCAATAGTCTGCGATATGACATGCGGCTGCATGGATATCTCAATCCAAGGGTCAGTTTCTGTAGGCTGCCTTAATTGATGATCTTCAGATTCTCTCAAGATAATGACCGGGCAACCGCATCTCATTGCCTCGAAAGTGTAATTGCCCATTCCAAGTTCAGGTTCAATCTCAAACAATCCAACAGCTCCTGTGTAAAGCAGTGGTAAATCATCAGAACAAAGCCTAAGGTTATGGATTCGAGATCGAATTGGCTTGGATAAATCCATAACAGATTCTAGTGGCACATCAACTTTACTTCCATCAACTGATAGGTAAACAAGCTCAGGGACTTGTCCAGATACTAATTCGCTTACACTATCCAAGAGAGCAAATAGAGCTATCTTTCTTCGTTCCCCCGTTCCCGCTCTAAAAATGATATAGGGACGAGTTAGGTCTTTTTCTTCCCGAAACTTTCTTACCTTTAGAGGGGGCGATGGCATCAAGTCACTGTGCAAACCTGGGTAGATAACCTCAATATCTTCACTAGAAATACCTGGATATTTCCTCATTAAATCTGATGACACCTTCTTGGAAGGACATATAAATGCCGATGCAGCCAAAATGGTATTATGTTTCTCCTGTGCTGCTAAGCTTGGTAAGAACTCTTGGACTTCGTCCATACTATAAACCATAGCTACGCTTGAGGTTTTGAGGGGATACGTATACAAAGTTGAGATAAAAATGGATGCATTGACTTGATCACAGGCACTTTGCAGACCTATATGATCAGACTCAGCATTCTCATAGCTGTAATCAGGGATTAGGGCTACAACAGTGTCGCCTGGAAAACCTATACGTTGGCTTTCTCTCACTAAGACTATAAAGTCTCGAGTATATCCAAGCCTTACCCACTCACCTATGACGTTGCACCAGAAACTTGTAATAGAGGGTGGAGTCTCTAAATTAGGCTGTAGGGCAACACCATCAACAACGATCATTGCTTTTCCTCAACCAGATCCCAAAGTAAAGAAGACAGGCTTGGATCAAAGTAAAGAAGACAGGCTTGGATCAAGCTCTTTGGAGGGGAATGAGCCTTTTTCTAAGATACCCTCTCTCTTAAGGTTCACGTAGCGAGCTTCCGGCACCGCCACTAAGTTTACAGTCGAGAGGTTGCGAGCTTGTTTGCGAGCCATTGATAACTCATTCAAAGCGGGGTTATATGCAAAGAAAGTATATCCTAGCTCTGATAAGTAAGAAGAAACTTCTCGTGATGCAGATCCTAAATCACCTTTTGCCTCTACTTGAATGATGGGGCTACAACTCTTTATGAGTTCTCGGCCACCTCGTATAACGTCAAAGGAGTCGGTAAAAACATCCACCTTGATCATATCAACTGAGGGGCATTCCATAGAGCGCCACCACTCGTCTAGTGTAACTTTTTGAACGGTTTTTACAGGATGAGTTATTCCAACTAGACTTTTTACTACTCGATTACACGCGCTATCATCAGTTTCTAGGAAGTATGCCTTTCCTGACTCACTATCCAGCGCACAAGGGATTACTGTAACTTGTGGTAGCTGATTCATGTTTGCATTGTGTTTCAGTATTTCCACACAAGCCTGAGTCGGCTCAAATGCAACTACCTTTCCTTCAGAACCTACTGCCTGAGCCGCAACAAGAGTGTATGAACCTACGTTTGCCCCCACATCTATAAATGTCATTCCCGGTTTTAGGTAAGACTTGACAAAGTCAATCTCCGCCTCAAACCATCTTCCTTGGGCCAAATGACAATGGGTAACGACCGAATCCAGACTGCCTTCCAGACTCATGATGTGGTTTTCATATGGCACATCAATAACTTCTATTGAGTTCTTTTGACTTGATAGCTTTGGATTATCCGTTTTTCCTCGAAAGAAACTCACAGATACTTGAAAGCAAGCCTCAGTCCACTTTCTAATGGCTTTTGTGGTTGCTCGGGCTTGATTTTGCCTCAGGTAATGTATACCTTCGACCTGCAAACTTTTGGATAATCCAAGACCTACGACTGCTTGGGCTTGTAAATCCTTTGGGTAAATGGCTGCGGCAATGCGCCAGAAGGGCATCGCCTGAGGTTGGTAGTATAATGCTATCCTTTCAGCTATCCAACGAGCTAGGTAGTACAGGTACTGATCTACAGACGGAAGAGCCAGACCAAAATCGTCTTCTAGCTGAAAGTAAGGAGAATCAATCCGCCATGCTAGTTCGTAACCTTCTGTGTTGGGAGGGGGAATATCTCTCCACTTCTCTGGGTCTAGCTCTAGCTGGTTCAGAAGCTTTACTGCTTCTTCCATAACAGTGAAAGAGACCCCTAGAACCCAAAGCGAATGGAGTCTATTTAATAAGCAAGGCAGATGATTTGGTTCAACGTCAGCGCCTTGGTTCCAGTAGTAAAGCGCTACTGACCAAGCATTTCTTCTTTCCTTGGACGTGGGAGCTGTCGCCGCTATGCGAATTTGATTAATCCCAAGGGTGTTCCAGGTTGAGCCTGTTTCGAAAGATGTAGCTACCATTCTCTATACCTAGATTTAACTCAGAGTCTGGACAGGATTAGACCACCTAAAATAGGTACCGGTAAGAGCTCTTGACTTCGCCATCTAATCACCTTAATCATTGCTGAGCAGGCTCAAATTTTTCTTGATCCAAAACCTATGTCTGGATCCAAAACCTATGTCTGGATCCAAAACCTATGTCTGGGAAAATCTTCATTACATAAGAACTGTGCCGGAACTATTCCGAATGAGTATCATCTTTGAACATATAAACTCACCACTCTCACCAACATGAGGGAACCGCAGCCACAGTCTTTCCGAGGACCACTAAATGCTATCATAGTTTTCATCCTGTAGGATCCCGTTAGAGAGTCAGCTTGGGTAAGTCTAGGTTAAGTATTGTGTAGGAAGCAGTGCGCAAAGTTGGAGGCTCCCTTGTCTGCCCGTTGTCTGTGGAGTTGTCTGGCCAGGTTTTGGCAGGTTGGGTATCTCTTCAGCCGCATCTCAGAGCTCAAGCTGTATAATTCGCCTTTGCCTTCTCAGCTAACATCTGTCGAACTTGCCCTGAGGCAGTGCATTTTGCGAGGTTACACTCATGTCGCGATACATCAGTACCTATGCTCTCATCTTTACCTTGGGCAGTGTAATCGCCTGTACCCAGGCAGCTCCTGTGCAAACTCCTGACCAGGTGGTGAGCACTTTCATCGCTGCTGCCGAGAAGGGGGACTGGGGCACGGCAGACAGCTACCTGACGGAGCGCTTCAGCAATGCCCTCCGGCCGGGATCCCTGCCTTCGATTTGGGGCACGGTGGGGGAGAACGTGCAGTTGCGCAACCAAGAGGTGACCGGGAAGACGGCCTATGTCTGGGTGGAGGGCACCGACTCGCTGGAGGATGCGGCCCAGCGCCTGGGGCTGGATCCCTTGACGTTGCGCAAGTATTTGACCCAGCCGGATCTGGCGGATCCCACCTATCAGCAGTTGGCCCCGCAGTTGGTGGGGATGCGCCTGGAGGGAGAGACGGTAACCTCCCGCGTCAAGATCACCCTCTACCAGCAAGATCGCCGCTGGCGAATTGAGGTGTGGCAGCCGGATAAGCCACCTGCTGCTTCGGGATCCCAGTCGGAAAACCCAGAAGAGACAGAAGCAGCGGATCCCGGTGAAAATTCTGCATCTCCAACCGAGAACCCCTAGGACTGTTACCTGCAGGGAGATTGGGGAGGGTGTGGATGTGAGAGCGTGGTTTTTCCTGGTGCTGGCTTTGCTGCCTCTGGGGGGCTGTTGGCAGGCCAAAACGGCTGAAGAAACGCTGCGGGAGTTTGTCCAGGCGGCCAATGCCCGCGATTTTGCCACCGCAGAAGCCCTGCTCACTCCGCGGCTGCTAAAAGGGATCCCTCCGGGGGCCTTGGATCAATCGTGGCCCTCAGCGGAGGAGTTTACCCTCACCCCCATTCAAGCGGTGGGCAATACGGCCATTTTCCGGGTGGAGGCAATCCTGAAGCCAGAAGCGGTGGTGCCGACTTTGCGTTTCCAGTTCACTGCCGAGGAGCTGCAACGATTTTTGACAGAGCCGGATCGGGAGGATCCCCGGTTTCGCCCTTTTCGCTCTCAGTTGGGCTTCTACGAGCCTTTGCCGGAGGGTCGGCTGCGCGCAGTTATGGAGGTTACCCTCTATCGCCAGGCTCAAGGGTGGCGGGTGGAGTTGGCTCGGCTGCAGCCTTTAAATACAGAGGTTCTCTACGAGCCAATCAAGTTAGCGGAAGAAGCACAGCCTTTCCAACTAACTGGGACGGTGCGACTTCTCAACCGCAAGGAGGGCTGGATTGGGGTCAACTTGGAAAAAGTCAGCCCCAGCTTGGAGCGCTACGCGGGCACGTGGGTCTCGGTGGTTCCCGCTGAGGAGGTGCAAGTGACTCGCCTTGGCCGCTCTGCCAGCTGGCTGGATCTGCTCCCGGGAGATGTGGTGGAAATGGAAGGCACCGTTCGGTTCGCCGTCAACGTCGATGCGGAAGGGGGGATCCCGGCAGCCATTCGGGCCGAGCAAATCAGGGTACTCAAAGCAGACTCAAAAGCAGACTCAGAGGGATCCGGATCCCAGCCTTAGGTGGGACAGCTCCTGAGGGAGCAAGTCCTGTTAACGCAGGGGCGAGTGCAACAGCACCACCAGCCGCTCTTCCAGGAACTTGAGATTGGCCACCACTTGGTTAAAGGCCTCTTCGGGGGTCCAATCCATGAGATCTAGCGCCTTGGCCGCCAGGGCCTGTACAGGAACAGGCTCTTCTCCAAAAACATCGATCAACCAGCGCACCGAGAAGGGATCGATGACAATGTTGCCTTCAGATCCTGGCCAGCCATTGATGTTGACCGGGCCGTTGTCGCGGATGGCGTTTTCAAAGGCCAGCTTGGCATTGAGACGGATCAACAGGGGATGGGCCTGCACGGAGCCGTTTCGCCATTCTTCCAGGGTAAAAGGGGCTGGTGGGGTGGGGCGAGGATGGCCGCACCAAAAATCGATCAGCCGGGTCAGGTTGGGGAAAATCAGCTCGATAAAGTGCAGCAGCTCCTCTTGGCTGAGCTTTTTGATGTGGCGCAGGGCATAAGGGACAGGCTTGGTGAGGACTCGCTCCAGCTTCCACTGCTGCCAATTGACCATGCTGATGAACTCCAGCTCCGCCTGGCGCAGCATCTCAAACACCTGGGGCACCGTAAAGCCTTTGTCGCTGCGCAGCAGGAAGTTGGCCAGGATCCCGTTGGTGGTTTTGATGGCGTCCCCCTTCCAGTGGCTTTTGACGAAGCTGCCTTCGTGGAGGGCATCCATCAGCTCCCTGAGGATGGGGACAGCCTTGGCAGCGGGCTCGTCCATCACCCCCAGCAGCTCCATGGCATTTTGCATGTTGAAAATAAACTGGCGCTGGTAAAGGCTGTGGACATTGGTGCGGATGATGCCGTCTGGTTTGAGCACCTGGCGCATGCCTTTCAGCCCCGCCACCGGATCGTCCAGCAGGTAGAGCACGTCATTGCAGGCGATGAAATCGAACTGCTCCCCCAAGGCTTGCAGGTCGGTGATGTCCATCACCTCGAAACGCGCCTCTTTGATCTGGTGGAACTCGAAGCGCTGCCGGGCCATCTCCAGCGATTTCGGCGAGATATCCACCCCAACAAAAGAAGCGCCTGGGTTGGCCGTGGCCAGGACCAGGGTTTCCCAGCCGGAGCCGCAGCCGGCGTTGAGCATCACTTTGCCCTCGGGTTTGACCACCTTGCGCTCTCGTACATAGCAGGCGGTGGTGTAGCTGTTGGCAAACAGGGCAAAGGTATCCGTAACCGTCTGCTCAATGGGGACGTTGGGATAGGGAAATTCGTCAAACTGCGCCTGCACCAACTTCGAGGCAGATTGCTCCGGCATAGGGATCCCTTTTTCTCTGGAGCTTATGGTAGCCAATCCTTAACTGAACAGGGCCTGTGTTGATCCCAGCCGCTCTTCGGTCTGGGGATCAAAAAGGTGGAAGCGATCCATGTCGAAGACCACTTCGGCCCATTGGTTGACGCGCAGCTCGGTGCGGGGATCCACGCGGGCCACAAACTCCTGCTCGGCCAGGATCCCTTCGGGGTCAGCGGCGCTGAGGTGGAGGATGACCTCGCTGCCCATCTGCTCGGCGACTGAGACTTTGGCCCGCACGCGGGCGGGCTGGATCCCTGGGGGTTGGTACTGGGGATCGTGGATGTTTTCCGGGCGGATGCCGAAGATGACCGACTTGCCGACGTATTGCCAATAGGGCTCTGCCTGGTGAGGGGGGATGGGCAGGCGGAAGGCGCCGGTATCGACCCAGAGGGTGCCCTCTTGTTCCCGCAGCTTGGCCTGGAAGAAGTTCATGGCAGGGCTGCCGATGAAGCCGGCCACAAACAGGTTGGCCGGGCGGGTGTAGAGGGTGTGGGGGGTATCCACCTGCTGCAGGCGGCCATCCTTCATGACGGCGATGCGGTTGCCCATGGTCATGGCTTCCACCTGGTCGTGGGTGACGTAGATGAAGGTGGTGCCCAGTTGCATGTGCAACTTGCTGATCTCGGCCCGCGCCTGCACCCGCAGCTTGGCGTCGAGGTTGGAGAGGGGCTCATCCATCAAAAACACCGCCGGGTTGCGCACAATGGCCCGCCCGACGGCCACCCGCTGCCGTTGCCCACCGGAAAGTTCCTTGGGCTTGCGGTGGAGCAGGTGTTCGATCCCCAGCCGCTTGGCCACCCCCCGGACGCGGCTTTCGATCTCTGCTTTGGGCAGGCCGCGCAGCTTGAGGCCAAAGGCCATGTTCTCGGCCACGGTCATGTGGGGGTAGAGGGCATAGGATTGGAAGACCATGGCGATATCCCGATCCTTGGGGGGGACATCGTTCACCCGTCGATCGCCAATGTAGATGGAGCCGGCGCTCACTTCTTCCAAGCCGGCCAGCATGCGCAGGGAGGTGGTTTTGCCGCAGCCGGAGGGGCCGACAAAGACGAGAAATTCCCCGTCTTCGACAGTGATGTTCAGGTCATGGACGGCGGTGGTGTCTCTGTAGCGCTTGGTAACGTGTTCGTAGGTAACGCTGGCCATGCTCTCAACCTTGGCTCCGTTGCGCACTCAAACCCTATCCAAAGCGGCGGGCAAAAGTCCAATGGGGTTCGGTTTAAGTTCGCTAGGGAAGGCTGGGGATCACTGCAGCGAACCCGATTTATTCCTGCTTGAAATGAGCGCAAGCTGAAAAACCAAAACGCAAAAAAGGACTAAAAAAGGGTAGGCGATGAGCCTACCCCTATGGGATCTTTTTTCCTCATGGAAAATTGCCTAACCTCAGAGCAGCTTCAGCTACGCCCATCAGGAGACAACGCTCACTTTAACCACTTGGGCTTTTTCAGAGTCGGCCTTGGGCAAGGTGAGGGTGAGGATCCCATCTTTGTATTCGGCTTTCACCTGATCGTGCTTGATCCGGCTGGGCAGCGGGATCACCCGTTGGAAGCGCCCGTAGCGGAACTCGCTGCGGGTTACGCCTCTGTCCTCGGAGCGTTTCTCAAAGCGCCGCTCGCCGCTGATGGAGACTGCCTCCGCTGTCGCTTGGATATCCAGATCTTGGGGGTTCAGGCCGGGCAGCTCCAGCCTCAGGGTAATGGTCTCCGGATCGTCGTGCATTTCCACTGCCGGCACGAAGGCAAACGTCTCGGTCTCCGTAGGACGAGCCATCAGCCGGTCAAACATCCGGTTCATTTCCCGTTGAATTTCGTCAATTTCCCGAAAGGGATCCCAGCGAACAAGGGCCATATCCACCCACCTCCTGTTGATTTTCTTTAAGCTTTGCCTCGGAGACTTTAGCATAGCCTCCGTACATCAGCCTAAGCCGTCTGGCCCAATCAAGGTGTAGAGTTTTCTAGACATCTGTTGGGGTATTTCCCCTACGAAAAGCAAGCAAAAGCCCTTAGGGCTCTGAACGCCGATAGGGGCGGTGGGAGCTTGTTTGCAACCACAGGCTCAGGCCAGTAGCTACCATAACCAACAGACCCAGTCCGTTTAAGAACGGGTAAACCCCCTGCAGATCAAGGGGGCCCCACTGCCCTTTGTGGATTTGGATGAGCCAGGAGTAGTCGAAGTTTCCGGTGAGGCGGGCCATTTGATAGAGGGATCCCGTTACCACCGTCACCAGCAAGGGCAAGGCCACGATAGGGGCCAGGGCACGGTGGATGCGGCGGAGGATTCTTTGACTAAGGGCCATTTGGGCTTGCTCCCAGGTAAAGCGCCACCATCCTGCCATGGTAGCAGGCTCAATGCCTTTGCCCCTCTGCTCAAGACTGGATCCCCACCGCCTCTTCCAGCTTGGGCATTTGCTCGCGGGGGATGACCCGCCCTTCGTCCTCAAAGCCGGGGATCTCGTGGAAGTTGAGGTAGCGGTACACTTCGCCGGCAAAGGGCTGGATCTTGGTGGCAACGATCTGCCGGTATTCCTCCACCGTTGGGATCCGGCCCAAGAGGGCGCAGGCGGCAGCCAGCTCGGCGGATCCCAGATAGACCCGCGCGTCTTTGCCCATGCGGTTGTTGAAGTTGCGGGTGGAGGTGGACATGACGGTGGCTCCATCGGCCACGCGAGCCTGGTTGCCCATGCACAGGCTGCAGCCAGGCATCTCCGTCCTCGCCCCGGCAGCGGCAAAGGTGCCGTACACCCCTTCGGCGCGCAGTTGCGCCTCGTCCATGCGGGTGGGAGGACAGATCCAAAATTGGCGCACCTTGGCCCGCCCCTGGCCTTCCAAAATCTTGGCGGCGGCGCGGTAGTGGCCAATGTTGGTCATGCAGGAGCCGATGAACACCTCGTCGATGTGGATGGGTGTGTCGGGGTTGCCGGCCGCGTGCTGGGCGTGGACTTCGCTCAGGGTCATCACCTTGTCGGGATCGTTGGGGGCACAGACGATCGGCTCGCTGATGGCGCTGAGGTCGATCTCGAGCACGGCAGCGTATTCGGCGTCGGGATCCGCTTCCAGCAGGGTGGGATTGGCCAGCCAGGCCTCCATCTTGGCGATGCGCCGCAGCAGGGTGCGAGCGTCCTGATAGCCGCGGGCAATCATGTTTTTCAGCAGCACCACGTTGGAGCGCAGGTACTCGGCAACGCTCTCAACGCTTAGCTTAATGGTGCAGGCGGCGCAGTTGCGTTCCGCCGAGGCGTCGGTAAACTCGAAGGCTTGCTCCACCTTCAAGTTGGGCAGGCCCTCGATTTCCATAATTCGCCCAGCGAAGACGTTTTTCTTGCCCTGCTTCTCGACGGTAAGCAGCCCCCGCTGGATGGCCACGTAGGGAATGGCGTGGACAATGTCCCGCAGGGTGATCCCGGGCTGCAGTTCCCCCTTAAAGCGCACCAGCACCGACTCCGGCATATTCAGGGGCATCACCCCCATGGCGGCGGCAAAGGCCACCAGCCCAGAGCCAGCCGGGAAGGAAATGCCCAAAGGGAAGCGGGTGTGGGAGTCGCCCCCAGTGCCGACGGTATCGGGCAGGAGCATGCGGTTGAGCCAGGAGTGGATGATGCCGTCGCCCGGCCGCAGGACGACACCTCCCCGCGAGGCAAAAAAGTCGGGCAGCTCTTTGTGAACCTGGATATCCACCGGCTTGGGATAGGCGGCGGTGTGGCAGAAGCTCTGCAGCACCAGGTCGGCGCTGAAGCCCAGACAGGCCAATTCCTTGAGCTCGTCGCGGGTCATGGGGCCGGTGGTGTCCTGGGATCCCACCGTGGTGATCAGCGGCTCGCAACTGGTGCCGGGGCGCACTCCGGGCAGCCCGCAGGCTTTGCCGACGATTTTCTGGGCCAGGGTATAGCCCTTGCCCGTGTCGGCGGGCGGGGTGGGGCGAATGAACAGGGGGGAGGGATCCAGCCCCAGGGCCTGGCGGGTTTTGTCGGTAAGCGCCCGGCCAATCAAGAGAGGGATGCGGCCCCCGGCCCGCACCTCGTCGGGCAGCGTCACAGGCTGCAGGGAAAAGGTGGTGAGGACTTGGCCATCCTCAGAGCGGATAACGCCCTCGTAGGGGTAGATCGTCACTACCATGCCCGTCTCCAGGCAGGAGACATCGCACTGGATGGGCAGGGCGCCGGCATCTTCGGCGGTGGTGAAGAAAATGGGCGCGATCGTGCCCCCCAGAATCACCCCGCCGGCCCGCTTGTTGGGCACATAGGGAATGTCGTGGCCGATGTGCCAGAGCAGGGAATTAAGGGCGGACTTGCGGGAAGATCCCGTGCCCACCACATCCCCCACAAAGGCCACCGGATGGCCGCGGCGCTTCAGCTCGGCAATGGCTGCTATCGCTCCCGGCGCCCGCGATTCCAGCATGCTCTGGGCATGAAGGGGAATATCGGGGCGGGTGGTGGCGTGGGCGGCGGGGGAAAGGTCATCGGTGTTGATCTCGCCGGCAACCTTGAACACCGTCACGGTGATGGCTGCGGCCAGGGGAGCTTTGGCGGTAAACCATTCGCCCTTGGCCCAGGACTCGATCACCTGTTGGGCATAGGCATTGCCGGACTGGCTCAGCTCCAGCACGTCGTGAAAGGCATCGAAAACCAGCAGGGTGTGGCTGAGGGCGCGGGCTGCTGCCGCTGCAATCTCACTCCGGGGATCCCGCAACAGATCCAGCAAAACTTGGACGTTGTAGCCCCCCAGCATGGTGCCCAAGAGCTCCACCGCCCGCAGGGGAGTGATCAACGGGGATTCAACCTCCTCCTTGGCCACAGCGGCCAAAAAGCCCGCTTTCACATAGGCGGCTTCATCGACCCCCGGCGGGACGCGCTCTGTTAAGAGGTGCAACAAAAAGGCTTCTTCGCCGGCAGGCGGGGCCTTCAGGAGCTCGCACACCTGGCTGGTCTGGGCAGCGTTTAAGGGCAGCGGCGGGATCCCTTGGGCCGCGCGGGCAGCAGCATGTTGGCGGTACTCGGCCAGCATGGGGAGGATTCCTTAGGTCACTCGATGTGGGTATTCATTCTACCGCCAGCTCGGCAGCAGCCAGCTCTGCCCCCTCAGGATAGCTCCGCCAACAGCTCTTTTTGGTATAGGCCAATACAAGCCTGGATCAACTCGTCCAGCTCCCCTTCCAAAATTGGCTCGAGCAGGAAGTTCTGGTTGAGGCGGTGATCGGTAACCCGGTTGTCTTTGTAGTTGTAGGTGCGAATTTTTTCCGAGCGCGATCCCGTTCCCACCTGCATGCGACGGGCGGAGCTGATGGAGGCCTGTTGCTCCTGCAGCTTCATCTCGTAGAGCTTGGCCCGCAAAATCTGCATCGCCCGCTGCCGGTTCTGCAGCTGGGAGCGCTCCTCGGTACAAAACACGCGGATGCCGGTGGGCTTGTGGAGGAGGTCCACCGCCGTTTCCACCTTGTTCACGTTTTGGCCGCCCGCCCCGCCGGAGCGCGCCGTCTTGATCTCGATGTCCTTCGGGTCGATCACCACCTCCACCTCGTCCACTTCCGGCATCACCGCCACCGTGGCCGTCGAGGTGTGGACGCGCCCCTGGGCCTCTGTCACGGGCACCCGCTGCACCCGATGCACGCCGGCCTCGAACTTCAGCTTGCTGTAGACCTGATCCCCGCGAATTTCCAGGATGGCCTCTTTGTAGCCTCCCATCTCTCCTTCCGAGAGGCTGGCCAGGCGCACCGACCAGCCCATCTTCTCGGCGTAGCGGGTGTACATGCGGGCCAAATCCGCCGCCCACAGGGCCGCCTCCTCGCCGCCGGTGCCGGCGCGGATTTCCAACATAATGTTTTTCTCGTCGTTGGGATCCCGGGGCAGCAGCAGCAGGGTCAGCTTTTCCTCCAGTTGTTCTTGGCGGACGCGCAGTTGCTCCAGTTCTGCCCTGGCCATCGCCTCCAGCTCTGGGTCGTCGGAAGCCACCTCCCGCAGCAGCTCTTCCGTCTGCTTCAGCTCGCGAGTGAGCTTTTGCCACTCGTGAAAGGTCTGGACGGTGGCTTCTAGGGAGGAGCGGGCCTTGGCAATCCGCTGCAGCTCAGCTGGATCGGTCGCCACATCGGGATCGGCCAGACGTACCGTCAGCTCCTGAAAGGTGGCTTCAACGTTTTTAAGCTGCTCGATGAGTTGAGCAGAGGCCATAGATCTAGTGTCAGCGAAGACTCACAGCAATGCCCAGCAAGGCAGAAAAGAAACTCAGATTGAAGCTCGGCTACTTAGCTTTCTTGCCGCCCATGCCGTACTTGCGCATGAACTTGTCCACGCGGCCTTCGCTGTCAATGATCTTCTGGCTGCCGGTGAAAAAGGGATGGTTGCCCGACCAAACATCGACCTTCAGCTCCGGCTTGGTGGATCCCACTGTCATCACCACTTCGCCGTTGCAGATGACTTTGGCTTCGGGATACCACTGGGGGTGTATTCCTTTTTTGGGCATGGCAATCTCCTCCTCCGGGCCTGTTCCTATACCCTTGTCTATCAACATCTAACTTGAAAAAGCAATGGCAGGGATCCCTAGCGCTTCGAGTACTGGGGAGCCTTGCGGGCCTTGCGTAGGCCATATTTCTTCCGTTCCACGGCGCGCGGATCCCGTTTTAGGTAGCCCTCTGTCTTGAGGGGGCCGCGGTTAGCCGGATCCACCTCGCAGAGGGCGCGCGCCACGCCCAACTTGATGGCATCGGCCTGACCGTGGACGCCGCCGCCATGAGCCCGCACCAAGATGTCGTAGGAGTTCTCTAGGCCGAGGAGCTCCAACGGCGCTTTCACACTGGCCAGTAGCGCCTCCTGGTATTGCAGGTATTGGTCGCCGGGCCTGTCGTTGATGATCAGCTTGCCGGTGCCGGGCACCAGGCGCACGCGGGCGACAGCCGTTTTGCGGCGTCCGGTTCCCCAGTAGACGGCTCGTTGGCTGCTGGCTGCTTGGGTCATACTTTGGCTCCTGGGATCGTGTGGATGGGGTAAACCTGAGGTTGCTGGGCCTCGTGGGGGTGGTGGGGCCCGGCGTACACTTTTAGCTTGGTGAATTGCCGCCGGCCCAGGCGGGTGTGGGGCAACATCCCCTTCACTGCTTTCTCAATCACCCGCTCCGGCAGGCGAGCTTGCAGTTGGGCAAAAGTCTCGACTTTCATGCCGCCGGGACGGCCAGAGTGGCGGCGGTAGAGCTTTTGGGTGCGCTTTTTGCCGGTGACCACCACTTTCTCGGCGTTGATCACGATCACGTAGTCCCCCGTATCCAGGTGAGGGGTGAAGTTGGGTTTGTGCTTGCCCCGCAGGAGCTTGGCCACAACCACGGCCAAGCGGCCGAGGCGCTGGTTGGCAGCGTCCACCAGATACCAGCGAGGGGTTAGAGTTTCGGGGGGAGGAACGGGAGTTGTGTTCATGGCAGCCAAGGATGACATCAACCGCAGAATGGAATGGACAAGAAAACGCCTAGGCCAGGGAAGAAACACACAAAGCCGCCGACCAATCGGGGGTTTTGGGCAACCCCTGCAGGGGCAAGGCCCAAAAGGGCGGCGAGTGAGCGAAGCGGCGGCCAAAGGGATCCCCAGCATAGCCCACATCCACCAGGCACAGCCCTTGCGGAGGGGCGCTGTAGCGGGTGCGCATCCGGCTCCAGTCGTTGTGTTGCCAGAGGTGGACAAATTGTTGTGGGCTGATCTCGCCACGGCCCACCACCTCCAGGGATCCCACCAGCAGCCGCATCATGCGGTAGAGAAAGCCGCTGGCCTGCACCTCGATGCTGATGAGATCCCCCAGCCGCTGGCAGAGCACCTCCTGCACCTGCACCCGCGAGTGGGGCCGGTCGGATCCCCGGCGGCGAAAGGCTTCTAGGCTGTGCTCGCCCAGAAGAGAGTTGAGGGCCTCCGCCATCGGCTCCACCTGCAAAGGCCAGCGCACCTGCCAGCTAAAGAGGCGCCAGAACACATCCGGCAGCTCCCGGTTCAGGATCAAGTAGCGATAGCGGCGCCAGCGAGCCGAAAAGCGGGCATGCCAGAAATCGGGCACCTGAGCGGAAGCCAATACCACCACATCTTCCGGCAGACAGTCGTTGAGCACCCGCGCCCACTCCGTCGGCGGGATGCCAGAGGTGGTGTCGAAGTGGGCCACCTGGCCCGAGGCATGAACCCCCGTATCGGTGCGACCTGCCCCGTAGAGGGCCACCGGGTGCCCGGCCCGCAACGCAATCGCCTCCTCCAGTACCCCTTGCACGGTGCGGTGGCCCGCTTGCCGCTGCCAGCCGCGAAAGCCGCTGCCGAGGTACTGAATTTTCAGGGCAATGCGACGGCTCTGCATGGGGCCTACACCAACTCGATGACCGCCATTTCTGCCCCGTCGCCCCGTCGACGCACCGTGCGCAGGATGCGGGTGTAGCCCCCAGGCCGATCGCGGTAGCGCTCCGGCGCTTGCTCAAACAGGGAGCGCACCAGCTCCTTGTCATAGATGTAGGCCAGGGCCTGCCGCCGCGCTGCCAGAGAGCCGTCCTTGGCCAGGGTGATCATTTTCTCAGTGGTGGCGCGAATGGCTTTGGCGCGGGCTTTGGTGGTCGTGATCCGCCCTTCCCGCAGCAGGGCCGTGGTCAGCGCCCGCATCAGGGCCTTGCGCTGGTCGGCGGGCTTGTTGAGGTGAGGGGTACGACGGCGGTGACGCATAGTAGCCTCTGCCTTTTATCTTGTGTCCTGTGGAGATGTTGACCGGTTTTGCCGCAGCGAGCCGGCAAGGCTCTACGTCTTGCTCCTTTCGCGGGGCAAGGTTAGGCCTAGGCGGTTCTTCAAAGCTTGCACCACCTCTTCCGCGGATTTTTGGCCGAAGTTTTTGATCTCCAGCAAATCCTCTTCGGTATAAACCAATAGATCCGCCACCGTATTGATTTGAGCGCGCTTCAGGCAGTTGTAAGCCCGTACCGAGAGCTGCAGCTCTTCGATGGGGATCTGGTTCTTCTGGTTATCCTCAGCTTGCCGGGGCTCTGGCGGGGTGTCGAAGCTGACCTCCTGCAGCGGCGAGAACAGGCCCACCAAAATGCGAGCCGCCTGGCTGAGGGCCTCCTGGGGGGTGAGGCTGCCGTTAGTCCAAATCTCCAAAATTAGGCGATCTTTTTCCAGAGATTGTCCCACCCGCGCCGCCTCAACGGTGTAGTTGACTTTGCGCACCGGCATGAAGACGGAGTCGATCTGGAGAAAGTCGATGGCCATCGATTTGCTGTCGGAGTAATCGACGGCACGGTAGCCACGTCCGCGGCCAATCATGAACTCCATTTCCAGGATCGCCCCTTCCGCCAAGGTGGCAATGTGATGGCGGGGGTTGATCACTTCCACCTCGCTGGGCAATTGCAGCTTCTCGGCGGTCACCTCTCCCGGCCCTTGTGCCACCAAACGGCCCACCTGCGTGTCGGGAGCGTTGGAGCGCAGCACCAGCTCCTTCATGTTGAGTAGGATCTCCATCACGTCTTCCCGCACCCCCGGCACCGTGGAAAACTCGTGGGTCACCCCGGCAATGCGTACAGCGGTTACTGCCGTCCCTTCTAGGTTGGAGAGCAACACCCGCCGCAGGGCGTTGCCCACCGTGATCCCTTGACCCCGCTCCAGTGGCCCCAGGGCAAATTTGCCGTAGTGAACGCCATTGGCTTCCTGATGGGATTCGACGCACTCGGTCTGGTAGGGAGCAGCACTAGAAGCGGCTTTGCTGCCCAGATTGTGGAGGGTTCGGCTGGTCTGCATCATAGAGTAGCCCCGTCCGTCTGGCTCAACATCTGTTTGGAGAACTTAGAAAACTGGAGGCCATGCCTCACATCCTGCAGGAGGGCAAGCCTGTCGCCAGCGCTTGGCCCGCCCTGGGGATCCCTTTAGACGCGCCGCCGCTTGGGGGGACGGCAGCCGTTGTGGGGAATGGGAGTGATATCTCGAATCAGGGTGATTTCTAGACCAGTGGCCTGCAGAGCGCGAATGGCGGTTTCCCGACCGGCGCCAGGGCCACTCACCATTACCTCAATCTGGCGCATGCCGTTCTCCATGGCCTGACGCGCTGCGCTCTCTGCCGCCATTTGGGCTGCAAAGGGGGTGCCTTTCTTGGCGCCCTTGAACCCCGTAGAACCTGCGGAGGCCCAAGACACCACGTCGCCATTGGGATCCGTGATGGTGACGATGGTGTTGTTGAAGGTGGACTGAATGTAGGCCACACCGTTGGGGACATTCTTCTTGACCTTGCGTCCGCGCCGTTGCTGCCGAGCCATGACCTGTGCGTCCTTTGAACAACTGTTTACATCCCGTTTTGCAGTTTGGAGAGGGTGGGAAACTCTGCCCGCCGCCCCAGCCGCGCCACTACTTCTTGGCGGGAGCTTTCTTCTTGCCGGCCACCGTCTTCCTGACCCCCTTGCGGGTGCGGGCGTTGGTGCGGGTGCGCTGGCCACGCACAGGCAGGTTCAGACGATGGCGGCGGCCCCGATAGGTGCCGATGTCGATCAGCCGCTTAATGTTCATCGCCTCCTGCCGGCGCAGATCTCCCTCCACCTGGTACTCGCCTTCTACCACTGCCCTCAAGGCGGCCACCTCGGCGTCGGTAAGGTCGCGGGTGCGGGTATCGGGGTTGATGCCGGTCTTCGCCAAAATTTGGCGGGAGCGGGTCAGCCCAATGCCGTAGATGTAGGTGAGGGCGATCTCGACTCGCTTGTCGCGTGGGATGTCAACTCCCGCAATCCGTGCCATGGTCGGTGGTACCTTTCAAACAAACTTAGATAAACTTGCTCCATAGGCCAGGCCGAGGTTGGCGGCGTGGAGCTTTGGCCGGAAGACGTCGCTGTTGAGGTGAGGAACCCAGAGTCTCCTCTCGCCAAGAGAGGGGTTGCTTGATCTTCCGCGGCGGCAGCAGGGCCGTTTGGATCTGTTCCCCACCGTCGGGCGCACTCCTCCATCCGCCCCTCTACCCCTGCCGCTGCTTGTGCTTGGGGTTGGCAGGGCAAATCACCATCACCCGGCCATGGCGGCGGATGACTCGGCACTTTTCGCAGATTCGACGGACGGAGGGCCGCACCTTCATGGTTTATCCTGACGAAACCAGCGAATATCCATTCTAAGGTCGCCGCGGCAGACTGTCAAAAATTGTTTGGGTTTTCTGACGTGAATCCAATAGGGAAGGGCGAGCAGGTTGGCTATGCTGGTTGGGCGCAGAAGCAGAGCAGGCGCGGTTGAGGAGCGAAGAAGGCGATGCGCTGGCAATGGCTGGTTGTGCTGATGAGCGGCGTGCTGGGCTTGGGATCCCCCGTGTTGGGGCAAGGGATCCCTTCGCCGGAAACAGGCTCTCCCGCTTCTGGGGGGAACCTCTCGGCGGACGGGAATGAACTGAGGACAGAGGGGGATTGGCTGTTGCCCTTGCCCAGCTCTGCCGATTGCCTCGATGCGGTGCCGGAGCGGGGCTGGCTGGCGGTGGGACTGTTGGAAGCGCAGGCAGTGGCGCTGCTGGATGGGGCGAGCGGGGATCCCTTGTGGCAGGTGGCGGTGGGGTTTGCCCCCGGCGTGGTGCGGGTGGATGCGGCACGGCAGGTGGTCTATGCCGCCGGCCCCCATGCTCCTGGGGTGGTGGCCCTCGATCTGCTCACCGGAGAGCTGCTGCAGGCCTACGGGCTGCCGGCGGGGGTTCTGGACATGGCTGTGGATGCGGCCAGGGGGCGGGTTTTCGCCTCCCTGCCCGCCGCCCAAAGCTTGGCGGTGATTCCCGCTCCGAACCGCCAACGGCATGGATCGGAGCCGCCGCAGGCCCGCAACTTGCCGCTGCCGGGGCCACCTTTGGCTTTGGCCTATGCCCCAGAGCGGGGATCCCTGTTTGTCGGCCTGGCTGGGGAGGATCCCCTCAGCCTGCTGGTGGTCAACCCCGACAATGGAGAGCTGCTGGCCCGCTGGCGCGGCGGCAACACGCCGGAAGCCATGGTCCTAGATGCGCAACGGCAGCGCCTGGTGGTGCTCAACTCGGGCAGCCAAGATCTGACGGTGCTGGATCTGGATCGCAGCGGCGAGGCTCTGCAGCGGATTGGCTTGGATTGGCGACCGACGCGGCTGGCCCTTTCTCCCGATGGCCGCTGGGCCTACGTGACCTCCCGCAACAGCGACCGCCTGCAAATCGTGGATCTGGAGGCGGGGCGATTGGCCGCCTCGCTGCGGCTGGAGGGGCAGCCAACGGGTTTGGTGAGGCTGGGCGATCGGGATCTGTGGGTGGTGGCGGCAGGGATCCCGGCTTTGCGGCGTCTGGTGGATATTGAGGCTCAAGTTGGCGAGCGCGAGACCGAGGCCCAGATCCCCTCTTCAGGCAACCGCGGGGTGGTGACGGGGCGGGTGCTGGACATTGCCGGCCAACCCGTCCAGACGGGGGTTTTGCGCCTGGCCGCCACCTCTACCCAACCCCAGCAGACGGTTCGCATCGCCGCCGACGGCACCTATGTCCTGCCGGAACTGCCGGCGGGGCTGTACCTGGTGGATGTGGAGGTGCCGGGGTTTCCGCCCACCAGCACCCAGGTGGAGGTGCGGGCCGGTTTTGTATCCAGCCAAGATATTCGCCTGCCGCCGGGGCAGCCGGCCCGCCAGCCGGAGGGCATTGGCCTGTTGCCGGATGAGCCGGTTTACTCGGATGAGCTGGCCCGCCACCTCAGCCTGGCCCTGAAGGAGTTACAGCCGCAGCGACCCGTGATCCTCCTCAAGGGGCCACTGGGGCCGGATCCCCGCTTTGAGCCGCTTTTGCCCCTCGTCCAGGATCTGACACTCTTGGATCGGGATGAGCGCTACACCGCCGACTTGGCCAAGCTGAAGGCCGTTGGCGATGCCCTGGGCTTGCGCTACATCCTCTTGACTCACCTGCAGATCTCGCGGGATTACAACCGCCAGGGCAGCCCGCTGCTGAATACGGCCTTGCGCTTTCTGGCGCCGACGGTGCCGGTGGAAATTCCCAATTTCACCCCCAACCAGTTGCGCAGCCGCGGGGTGGTGGTGGTGGTGGACTTGCAGCGGGATCGACCGGGGGATCGGGCTCGCTACTACGAGGCCTATGGCCGGGACGACGTGGGCGGGGATCCGCTGTTTGAAGATGCGGCGGCGGGCCTGTTTCGGCTGCAGGTGCGCAACATGGTGCCCGTCTTTATCCAACAATGGCAGGCCAACAATCCCTTTGCGGGGTGAGGATCCCTGCAGCAGGATTTTGTCTCTCCAGAACCCACTGCGATTAGGGGATGTCGCCATGCCTTTCTTCTTCCTCACTTCGCTGCGGCGCAGGGTCCGCTTGGGCAGTCTGGCTCTCTGGTGCTGGCTGGCACTGACTCCAGGAGCGCTGGCCCAGGCGCCGGCCACCCCCCTTCCCCGTTTCACGCCGCTGTTTCCTTCTCATAACAGAGATCAAGCGGGATCCCAGGCGCGGCTGGTGGGCCAGGTGAGCAACAGCCTGGGTCAGCCGGTGGCCGGGGCGCAGGTGCAGTTGGAGGGCTTGGAGAACCTCGATCAGCCGATCCAAACGGACGAGCAGGGGGCGTTTGAGCTCAACCAGGCTCCTGCCGGACGTTGGATGTTGACCGTATGGCACCCCGACTACGAAATAGTGCAACAGGAGATCCTGCTGCAGGCGGGCCTGACCACCCCTGTAGATGTGGTTTTGCAGGTGCCCATCCGGCCCCAACCCCGGCGTCGCCTCGGCGTTTTGGGAGTGGGAGGACTGGAGCACACCCAGCTTTTAGGCCAGCGCCTGGCCATGGAGGCAGTGCGCCTGGGCCTGATCCCCAATAGCGAGAAGGTGGTGCCCCTGGACAACCGCCGCCTGCAGCCGATTCTGCGCCAGGTGGGCTGGCCGATCTACGAGCTGTTTGAGTGGGATCGCCGCAAGCCGGAAGCGGTAGGCCAGTTTTTCGATTACCTAGGCCTGGAGGCCATCGTCATCGCCCGCGTCGATGTCCTCACCCGCCCGGCCTCGCCCACGGAGGTGAGCCTGCGCTCCCGCAGCCGCCTAGAGCTGTGGCGGTTTGACGAGCAGGGCAACCTCGTGGCGGAGGTATTGGCGGAGGCCAGCCGCGACCAGGTGGAGCGGGGCAACCTCAACGCCGCTGAGCTGGCGCAGCTCTACCAAATCCAGGTCACCCAAATCGCCGCCGAAATCGGATCCCGCTGGCAAGCCAATCACCCCCTGGCCTCCTACCTAGAACTGGCCCCAGGCGAGGCCCCACCCCCGCCCTCGCGCCTGGATACAGCGGTGGAGCTGGTCATCCCCACCCCTACACCCACTCCCTAGAGCTCGCCCCCTCCCGTAGCCCCAGAAGTGGGGGTTCCAAGCAGCCGCTGTCAGCCCTATGCCCCGCAAAGTCGGAGCAAATGGCTGTTCTCGAGATCCTCCAGCTCTTCTAGGGAAGTCCAAAGAAGGGGAGCAGGGGCTAAAGTAACACTGGGGATCCTCGCCGTTTGTTGTTGGCTGCTGCCCATGAGTTCCGAACCCAACCCTCTTGCCGAAGATCGAGATCTAGGCCCGGAAGGAGATGAGCTGTCGCCAGCGTCTTCCGAGGGCGTTGGTGGAGTGGGATCCGGCGATCCTCCCGCTGCAGCAGAGCTCGCCACTTCCTCGTCCGCTTCTGCCTTGGTCGGGATTTGGCCGGAGGGATCCCGCCGCTGGCTGCTGGGGGGAGCGCTCGCCATCTTTCTGGTGGGCCTGGGGCTGCGCCTGTGGCGACTGGCCGAGTTGCCGGCGCCGGTGTTCGACGAGGTGTACTTTCCCAAGTTCGCCCAGAACTATCTCGACGGCGAGCCCCTCTACGACGTGCATCCGCCGCTGGGGAAGTACTTCATCGCCCTCAGTATCCAGCTTTTTGGCCGCAACGAGTGGGGCTTTCGCCTGGCCACCGCCTTGTGCGGATCCCTGATCCCGCTCTTGCTGACCGGCTTGGCCTACCGCCTCACCTATCACGTGGGCTTTGCCCTGTTGAGTGGGGCCCTGCTGCTCACGGACGGGGTGTTTCTGGTGGAGTCCCGCTTTGGCCTGATTAACGTGTACCTGGTGGCTTTTGGCCTGGCGGCCACCATTCTGCTGCTAAGCGGGCTGGAACGCCGCGGTTGGCAACGGGCCGTTCACCTGACCGGCTCGGGGATCCTCCTGGGGGCGGCGGCTTCCGTGAAGTGGAACGGCCTCTGGTTTGCCTTCATGTTTGCCCTGTTGGGGATCCTTGTTTGGGCGGTGGTCTGGCTGCGCCCGCAGTGGATCCCGCGTCTGGGCATTTTGATCCAAATCCGCCACCTGCGCTGGTGGCACTATGCCTTTTGCTTTGTCCTTGCGCCGCTGGCTTTCTACGCCATCCAGTGGATCCCCCACCTGCAGCTCAACCCGCAGCAGGGGCTAGCCCTGGGTTGGAGCTGGACTGGGATCCAGAATTACTTTCGCTCTCTAGTGCTCATCAATCAGGCGGTTTACAGCGGGCACCTGCATGCCGATCTCGTGGTGGACGAAAACACCCCCGTTCACCCCTACTGCTCCACCAGTTTGCGATCCCTGGTGGCCTGGTTCCCGGCGCTGCGCCCTTGGCTGACCACCCCCTTGGCCTCGGCAGGAGCCTGGTCTTGGCCGATTATGGGCCGCCCGGTGGGCTACTACTTCGCCGCGCAGGGCGACCTGTGGCGAGTGGTCCACGGCCTGGGCAATCCCTGGCTGTGGTGGCTGGGGACGGGATCCATCCTGGTGCTGGTCTGGCGGGGGATCCGCCGCTTCCATGGCGTGGAAGCCTTTATCTTAATTGGCTATGCGGCCAACTACCTGCCCTGGTTTATCGTCAGCCGCTGCGTTTTCATCTACCACTACATGAGCGCTCTGGCATTTAGCACCCTGGCCCTGGCCTGGCTGGTGCTGCTGGGCTGGCAGAGCTATCGCCGCTTCTGGCGCGGGGCGAGCATCACGGCAGTAGCCTTGGTTTTGGCGTCTTTTCTCTTCTTTTTCCCTGTTTGGTTTGGCCTTCCCCTCAGCCCCGGCGGATTTTATGCCCGCATGTGGTTCCGACCCACCCCTGTGCCCCTATTCTGCTTCAGTCCCCAAGCCTGCGAGCGGGCCCCCCTGCGCCTGCCGCCCATTCCCGGCTTGAACTGGATTTGAGGAGGGCATGGTAAGCTTTGTGCAGTTTGTTTCAGGAGTAGCTGCGCTTCGTTGCCCAAAGGCGGGGTGCGGTTTGTCAAGCGCTTGTGGTGGAGGTAGTGGAAACCTATGGCTCGATCCTGCCCGCGTCCTGCCAACTCTCCCCGCCGTTACCCCGGGCAGCCGGTGCCTGTGGGCGTCATTGGAGTCGGCAACATGGGCCAGCACCACGCCCGCGTCTTCAGCTTGATGAAGGATGTGCAGGTCGTAGGGGTAGCCGATATCAATGTGGAGCGGGGTTTGGATGTGGCCAGCCGCCACCGCGTTCACTTCTACGAGGATTACCGCGACCTGCTGCCCCACGTAGCGGCAGTAGCCATCGCCGTGCCGACGGTTTTGCACCACGAGGTGGGCATCGCCTGCCTGGAGGCGGGGGTCCATGTGCTGATCGAAAAGCCCATTGCCGCCAGCATCGCTGAGGCAGAATCCCTGGTGAACCGCGCTGCCGATTGCAATTGCATTTTGCAGGTGGGGCACATCGAGCGTTTCAGCCCCGTTTTTCAAAAGCTGGGCCAAGTTTTGCAAAGCGAAGAGCCGCTGGCCTTCGAGGCCCACCGCCTCAGCCCTTACTCTGACCGGGCCAGCGACGTGTCGGTGGTGTTCGACCTGATGATCCACGACATCGACCTGTTGCTGGAGCTGATCCCCTCCCCAGTAACCCAAATTACCGCCAGCGGCAACCGCGCCTCCAAGCTGGGCTACCTGGACTACGTCACTGCCACCCTCACCTTTGCCAACGGTGCCATCGCCACCCTCACGGCCAGCAAGGTTACCCATCGCAAGGTGCGCAAAATTGCCGTCCACTGCAAAAATGCCCTGGTGGAAGCCGATTTTTTGCACAACGAGATCTCCATCTATCGCCAGGGATCCAGCAGCAGCGACTACGGCCAGGTGTCCTACCAGCGGGACTGCCTCATCGAGAAGGTTCACATCGAACCCATTGACAAGCTCCACGCCGAGCTGGAGCACTTTATCAACTGTGTGCGGGGGGGCAGCCAGCCGTCGGTGGGCGGGGAGCAGGCCCTGAAGGCCTTGAAGTTGGCTTCCGAGGTGGAGCGGATCGCCTTAGATGGATGCGCCTGGAGGGAGGCCAAACCCTGCCGCAGCTTTTTGTCTTAGCTTTGCCGCCGGCCTCCAGGCGGGGGCAGGTGGTATCTTCTGCCAGCCGGTCATGGGTGGGGAGGGCGAGGAGGGCAGAGGCTTTGTGGAGAGGCAAGGTCGGGCAATCGTGGTAGAAGAGGGGTTGGCCTTAGCAATCGGCGGCCTGGCGGCAGGGATCCTGGCCGGTTTTTTGGGCATTGGCGGCGGGACGATCTTGGTGCCCTTGCAGGTGAGCTTGGGGATCCCGCCGCTGCAGGCGGTGGCCACCAGCAACTTTTCCATTCTCCTCACCTCCTTGGCCGGCAGCATCCAAAACTGGCGCATGGGGATGCTGGATCCCAAACGGGTAATTTTGCTGGGGATCCCGGCTCTGTTTACGGCGCAGGTTGGGGCGATCCTCGCCAGTCGCCTGCCCGGCTATCTGCTACTAGCGGCCTTTGGGGTGCTGTTGCTGGCGAACATTTACCTGGTGGAGCTGCGCAAAACCGTGGTCGCCCACGCCCAAGCGTTGGAGAGGCCAGGGGTTGCTGCCGGGGGGACGGACGACGCTGGAGAACTCCGCGACCGCCCTGCTGCCGAGGGGCAGATGCCGCGGTGGCTGGCCCGCACCCTCACCGGTGGCGCTGCCGGCTTGTTGGCGGGGCTTTTCGGCATCGGCGGTGGCGTCATCCTGGTGCCCCTGCAGATCCTGCTGTTGCGAGAAACCCTCAAGGTGGCCATCCAAACCAGCTTGGGGGCAATTGTTCTCACGGCAACTGCTGCTACCCTCAGCCATGCGGGCCTGGGCAACTGGATGGCGAACGCGCTCGGCTTTGGAGATGGCACCATCCGCCAGAATGTGCTCTGGATCCCGGGCCTGATCCTGGGTGCAGGTGGGTTGGTCGGCGTCCAGATCAGCACCCGCACCCTGCCCAAGCTGCCGGATGAGATCGTCGGCCTGCTTTTTCGAACCTTTCTCGCCGGGCTTTCCCTCTACGTTTTTTGGCAAGCCTGGCAGGACTACCAAGCCCTGGACAACCAGTAGCAATTCCCAACTTCGACGCCTCACCCTCCCCTATTCTTTTAGCGTATCTGGGTCTAGGAGGGGAGGGAAAGGCTTCGGGATCCCCGCAGATAGCAAGTCGGGCCTGGCCGGCCTGTCCTATTCTGAGTTGCAAGGACGACGCTCGCTCGGCTTGCTGAGGTCGTGGACGGGGTAGCTGCCGAAAAGCTTCAGGGTTTCTGCGATCGCTTCCAGGGCAGCGATTACCTCTGCATCCAGATAGGGTTGGCCGACCGGATTCTCCAGATCGACAAAAAAGACATAGGTCCCCGCCGATTTCTTGGTGGGGCGCGACTCAATGCGCGACATATTGAGGCCCCGCTCTGCAAAGACTTGCAGCGGCTTTAGCAGCGCCCCTGGCACATTGTGGGGCAGGCTGAAGGCCAAGGAAGTATGGGATCCCCCTGGCGAGGAACGGCGACGGCCCACCACCCAAAAGCGGGTGCAGTTATCCGGGTGGTCGTTGATGGGACAGGCCAAAACCGGCAGTTGGTAGAGCTCAGCGGCCCGCTCTGAAGCAATGACGGCAGCGTTGGGCTGCGCTCGCAGCCGCTCCAATTCTTCGGTGGTGGAGCGGGTTGGAATCAAGGTCGCCCGGGGCAGATGGGATCCCAGCCAAGCCTGACATTGGGCCAAGGCTTGCGGATGGGAATAGACCTGCTCGATCTGCTCCAGCCGGGAGGCGCAGCCGATGAGGGCATGGCGGATGGGCAGGATCAGCGCCTGGCGAATGCTCAGCCCCTCCAGTTGCCAGAGGGCATCCAAGGTCATCGAGACCCCGCCCTCAACGGAGTTCTCCACCGGCACCACCGCCCATTCTTGCTCGCCCGCAGCCACGGCTGCCAAGCAGGCGCTAATGGTGGGGTAGGGCACCAGAGGATGGGACCCCTGGCTATGGAGATGGGGCTGCTCGGGACAGGCGAGCAGAGCGGCCAACTCCGTGTAGGTTCCAACAGGGCCGAGGAAGGCTACCGGCGCAGAGGAGACGATTAAAGCCATTCTTTAGTTTTGTTTGCGAGTGTCGCTAGGAGCCAGCTCTAACTCTACTGCCTCGACGTTGCGCTGCAGCGGGCAATCAGGCTCTGGGCAACGGGGATTTGCCGCCACTATCTCCATAGCCTTCCCCACCTCCCGCCGAATCAGGCTCTGCAACTCTTGATCTGCTTGGATGGCTTCCAGGGTGTATATGGAGCCTTCAAAACTGGTGGTGTAGCGGGGCTGGAGGTTGTTGAGGGCCAAGGCGGCGGCATCGTGACAGAATCTCTCACAGGAGCAGTAGCGCTGCTGGCTTTCCAGGAGCAGCAGCTCGTTCACCATCTCCAGAACAGCCCGCTCCATCTGATTTTCCAACCTCTTCAGAGGTTTGCGTGCCTCCATGGCTGCCTCCCGATGTCACTGATCCCGCCGCCAGTCCTCATTTTCCCAAAAACAGGACGGTTCTCGGCTTACTTCTGAGGCTGCTATATCCTTCACTACTTGACAAGTCAGGAAAAGCTACCCTACGTAAACTACCCGACTCCGACCGCCCCCCAACCCCCTGTATACGGGGGGCAGGGGGGCGGGGGGATATAGGGGGCTCCTGCGGTTTCTAGCTCAACAGGAAGAGAAGTGACCGCAAACCCCCAGGCGCCGACGCGGCCAGCTACAATTTCACCCCAACTCCTCTGCTGGCGGGAGTCAGTTCTCACTTGCTAGCCCCTCTACCAGAATTGAGGGGGGAGGTAGGGATCCGAACCCACGCTTAAAACCTCGCCTGCATTTGCTGCTACCATAAACCGCCCAACAAAAACGTGCCATAGCGTCAACGTCAGCTAGCTTCCCCGAGCACGTTGACCAGCACTCTCGGCAGGCGGGCAGAAAGTCCGCACAGCAGTTCATAGGAAATGGTGCCCAACTGATCCGCCCAATCCTGGATTGAGAAACCCGCACTCGCCAGATGGGGGCCCAGCAGCTCCACCACATCACCCACCTGAATATCCGGCCTCTCGGTGACATCCCACATGCACTGATCCATCGTGATCGTGCCCACCTGCTGGATCAGGCTGCCGCGCACCCACCCCCGCAGCCAGCCGGAAAGCCGCCGTGGGATCCCGTCGGCATAGCCGATGGCCAGTGTGGCAATGCGACTGGGGCGAGAAGTGACGTAGCGATGGCCATAGCTGACGCCGGTGTGGGCGGGTACGGTTTGGATGTGGGTCAACCGCGCTTTGAGGCGCAGGATCGGCCGCAACCCCGGCACCTGCAGGTGCGGGGCAGGAGACAAGCCGTAGAGGGCCAGCCCCAACCGCACGCGGGGATAGTGGAGATGGGTTAGGGCGCCGGCGGAGTTATCCAGATGCAGGGGGGGCAGGGGATCCCCGGCCTGGCGGATCTGCTCCACCACCTGGGCGAAGCGGGCCTCTTGCTGGGCCATCACCGGAGAATCGGGCTCATCTGCCGTTGCGAAGTGGGAAAACAGGCTACAGCCTTCCAGCTCGGGGATCCGGCAGATCTGCCCCCACACGGCGGCGGCCTCTTGCCAGGGAATCCCCAGGCGGGTCATGCCCGTATCGACGTTGACGTGGACAGGAACAGGCCGCCCGGCCCAACGGGCCACCTGGCGCATCACGGGGATCTGCTCGGCCCGGGTGAGGCTGACCTCCAGCCGCGCAGCCATGGCCTGCTGCAGCTCGGCCCAGGTATTCAAAGCCCCCAACACCAAAATCGGGGCCTGGAGGCCGGCCTGCCGCAGCTCGATCCCTTCTGCCAGGGTGGCCACACACAACCCCTTGGCACCGGCAGCGAGGGCTATGGGAGCCACCAAGCGAGCTCCATGGCCGTAGGCATTGGCCTTGACCACTGCCCAGATCTCAGTGTCTGGCGACAGGCGCGCCTGCAACAGACGCAGATTTTCTCGCAATTGGGCTGCGTCAATTTCCACCCATGCCCGGCTGGTCAGCAGCTCCAGCTCTGGGTTGAAATCCGGCCAGAACCCCGTCTCGCCGACGGGATCCGCTCCCTGGGATCCCTGGCTCTGGGTCCACGAGGCGGACGCCGTGGCCAGGGGGCTATGCCCTGCCGTCGCCAGCGCAGAAGCGTCGTCCGGCGTGTGATCCACAGCTTCACCCCTCACACCAAGCCTATGATCACTGTCAGGTTTAGCGCAAAGTCCACCCGGGCGCCATCCACAGCAGCGGCACTTCCGGGATCCCGGCCACCTCGTGGCTCCCCAACAGTCGAGCGGGCCAGAGATTTTGCCCTTGCGGAGGCAGTCCTTGGCTCAATAGTCGCTGCAGGGCGCGTTGGAAGGGATCTCTCGCCGTTGCTGGCGACAAAGAGGGATCCCCGGTCATGCGCCGCAGATCTTCCACGGCTTCGGCATATCCTCCCAGGGCATCTACCAGGCCCAACTCCACAGCCTGCGCCCCGGTGAAGATGCGCCCATCGGCCAACTGGCGCACCCGCGCCTCATCCAAGCTTTGCCGTCGGGCGATCATCTCCGCATCCAGCACCTTTTCTGCCCCTTTGTCCGGCAAGCGCTGGCGTCCGCGGGCCACATCGCGAACGAACTGGTCGAGGGTATCCTCCACCAACTCTTGCAGCAGACGTTGCTCTTGGGGGGTGGCAGCCCGGAAAGGGGAAAGAATGTCTTTGTACTCGCCGGTTTTGAAGGTCTGCGGCTCTATGCCGTAGTTGTCGAGCAGTTTGCCAAAGTTGAGGCCGCTGATGATCACCCCTATGCTGCCGGTCAGGGTGCCCGGGTTGGCGTAGATCTTGTCGGCAGCACTGGCTACATAGTAGCCGCCGCTGGCGGCAACGTCTTCCATGACGGCAATCACCGGCTTGCCGGCTTCCCGCAGAGCCGTGACGGCGCGGTAGAGCTCCTGGCTGGATCCCACAGCCCCGCCCGGGCTGTTGATGCGCAGCAATACAGCCTTGACGGCGCGATCCTCGACAGCTTCCCGCAACTGATCTAAGGGAGAGGTGGGCAAACCTACCAAAGTCGAGCCCCGTGGCCCTCCTATCGTTCCCTCGATGGTAACCACCTCAATGCGATTCGCCCCTCGAGGGGCCTCTAGCCCGACGCCACCCCGAACCGACTCTGCGGCAGGTCGTGTGCCGCCAATAACAGCCGCAATCAGGCAGACCACCAGCAAGGAAGCGGCCAAAAGGCGGTTAAGCTGAGATCCCTGTGTCACAAGCCCCCCAATGTCGCTGACTCCGTTCTATCACCCGGCAAGCTCCTGCAACAGAGGGCAGGAGCCAGGTGGATCCAATCTCCACTTTTGCAAGTGGACGCTCCAACCCAACTCTTGACAAGGATCTCCCGTCTATTTAGGATAGATTCCCGTACTTTTCACCGCCAAAGCAGCTTCTACAGGCTAAAATTGTAGTCTGGAGCGGGCATAAATCAATTGCCCAGGCTCTTGCCGGAAGGCTGCATCTTGGGGCTTTAGCTCAGTTGGTAGAGCACTTCAATGGCATTGAAGGGGTCAGCGGTTCGAGTCCGCTAAGCTCCATTGGCCTGATAGCATCCGAGGCCCAGCAAATGGTCACTCCTTCCCTCCGACCGGAGGAGACGGCTTCGGCCATGGGATCCCCGCCTTGCGGGAGGTATCTGAGCCGCCGTGAGGCAACCCGGCCATGGTCGCCCCCCTTTCCCCGTATACGGGGGGAAGGGGGTACGGAGCGGGGCTCCTGCGGCTTCTAGCTGACGCTGCCTCAATCCCTTGCAGATCTGCGCCGATCCCTGGGCGAAGGGCCCCTGCCATTGGACAAAGATGCTCTAAAACGCCGCCGAATTATAGGGTGCAACTAAATAAAAAATGGTGCAAACTATTGGTGGTGGCAGGCTGGAGGGATCCCGGGCAGCGATAGTGTGTACTGCGGGTGAAGCAAGGGGGGCAATCGTAGCAAGCTCTCAAGGCAACCCCAGGCCGCAGCTGACCTCTGGGGGGAAGGGAGACGTCTTCTGGCGAAAAAACGGCCAAACAGAGCTTCCGCTGCCAGCTCAACTCCCTGATGAGGAGCCCCCAAGACAAGAAGGGCGGCCAACAGGCCTCGGAATCGGAAAGAAACCTTACAAGATCCCTCCCCTGGCTTGAACCCACCGGAAAACTTCTCTATACTGCAGGGAACTTTATCCTGTACCTCCCCTTCTTCATCTTCGCTTTAACCTATGCGTGCTCCCTCCTCAGGCGACTCGGATCCCACCTTTCCCGAAGCTCAAGCCGGCCAGTCGGCCAAGGACTCCGTCCCGCTTACGCGAACGGAATCGGATCCCAATCCAGAGCGGCATTCGGCCCTGAGGCAGCGGCAGCAGTTGGAGGCTCGGCTACTCGAAGCCGAAGCGGAGCTGCAGGAGCGGCGTGCCCTTCAGGAAAAGCTACAAGCTGAAGTAGAGGCGCTGCACAGTCAACTGGCCGAGAGGGAACTGCAGTCTCGCAAGCAGCAACAGCAGATAGAGCTCTTGCAATTGAAAGCCCAAACGCCTGCAGACGCTGCTTGGGAAGCCGAATGCCGAGCCCTGCGCCAGAAGGTGGCCGAGCAAGAAAAGGCGCTGCAGGAGCGGGAACATGCCCTGCGCCAGTTGCAACAGACTTTGGCAGAGCAAAAAGTTCAGCTCTCGGAGCAAGAAGCTCAGCTGGCGGCGCGGCAACGCCTCAACGAGCGGCAGCGCCAAGATATCGAAGCCCTACAGGAGCAGATCGAGCAGCTACGGCTGGCCCATGCTCAGGAGCGCCGTCAGTGGGAACACCGTCAGCAGGAGCTACAGGCTTCTCTGGTGGAAGCTCAAGACCTGGCGGAAAAACGGGTGGAGATGTTGCAGCGTTTCAAGGCAGAGCTTTCGTTGGCCCGCACCCAAATTGCAGAAACTCAGGCGGAGCTGAACAGCCTGCGGGCTCTGTACAACGACCAACGGGCAGCCTGGCAAGAACAGCGGGAACATCTCGAGGCGCGTCTGGCGGGCTATGCCGAGACAGAGGCGGAAGCGGAGCAGCGCTGGCAGGAACAACGGCAGGAATTGGAAGCGGCGCTGGCCGATGCCCAGGCGCAACTGGCCGCTTTGCAAGCTCAGCAAGAGCAATGGCGTCAGGACTCCCGGGAGCAGCAACAGCAGTGGCAAGCCCAGGTCGAAGCGCTGCAAGCTGCCCTCGCCCAAGCGCAGGCGGAAATTGCCCATTGGCAGCAGGAGCACCGCCGTCTGGAGGAACGGTACGCCCAGGCCCAGCAGCGCCTCGGCGATCTGGAGCAGCGGCTCCAAGCAGCTCTGGCCCAGCTTGCCGACCAACCCACCTGGCAATCGCAATTGCGCTCTGCCCAGATCGCCGTCACCCATCTGCAGGAGCAAACAGAGGCCTTGGAGGGGCAGGTGAGGGCCCTGCAGGCGGAACGCGCCGCCCTCGCCGAAGAAAACCGCTCCCTGAGAGAGAAGTACGAGCAGCAGCAGATGCACCTGCTCAGCCTGAAGACGGCTTTGGAGCGCAAGGGAATAGACATCCCGCCTCGCGCTGGTGCAGCGGCTCCCAATGCTGCCGACACGCCAACACGGTCTGAGTCTCTCGCTTCGCTCCAGGCCGCCAAGCCCAAGTCTGCCCTATGGACTCCGTCCCGCTTACGCGAACAGTCCCGGCCTTTGCTGGCTCGCCCTGATAAGCGGGCAGTGGATCTGCCGCGGTTCTTGCCCCGACCGTGAGGGATCCGGTGGCGCAGCCTGCTCCTCCCCGCTGGCTGGAGGTGTGGGTGGATCATCCCCACTTGGGGGGCTGCTTCACCTACCGCGTGCCAGAGGGATGGGAGCCAGAAGCGGGCGATCTCCTCAGCGTTCCCTTTGGCCAACAGGTGGCGGGGGCGGTGGCTCTGGGCTGGCGCTCGGAGTTGCCGACAGGAGTAGATCCCCAGTCGGTGCGAGAGATTGAAGCGGTGGTGGCCAAAGGGATCCTGCCCAAGGATTTCTGGCCTCTGCTGCAGCGGGTAGCCAACTACTACCTCACCCCCCTAGCCCAGGTGGTGCGCACCGTTTTGCCGCCGGGCTTGCTGAGCCGCTCCCAGCGGCGGATCCGCCTGGTTGGATCCCCGCCAGGGGAATGTTCGCCGGCTGCCCAGGCTTTGCTGCGGCTGCTGCGGGAGAAGGGAGGGGAGCTGTCTTGGCGTTACCTCCAGCAGCAGGTGCCTGGCGCCGAGGTCGCTCTGCGGGAGCTGCAGCGGCGGGGTTGGGTGGAAAGCTTCTGGCAGGAGCAGCAGGGGGGCAGGGTGAAAACCCAACAGGCAGCCACCTTGGTGGAGGACTCGCTGGAGGGGCTGAGCTTGCCCCAGCAGAAAGCGCTGCAGATCCTCAAGCAAAAGGGGGGGGAGCTGCTGCTGGTCGAGTGGGAGCGCCTGGCGGGGGTGAGCCGGTCAGTGCTGCAGAGCCTAGCCCGCAAAGGCCGGGTGCACCTCTACGAGCGACCCTTGCTGCGGCTGGGAGAGGCCGAGCGGCCTGTGGAGAAAGATTTGCCCAAGCCTCTGACGCCAGCCCAGGCCGAGGCAGTGGCGGCCATCCAGCAAGCCCTGGGGCGAAACCAACGCTTTCTGCTGCATGGGGTCACCGGCTCCGGCAAGACAGAGGTGTACCTGCAAGTCATTGCCCAGGTGCTGCAGCAGGGGCGGTCAGCCTTGGTGCTGGTGCCGGAGATCGGCCTTACCCCGCAACTGACGGATCGCTTTCGGGCGCGGCTGGGATCCCGCGTGTGGACCTACCACAGCGGCCTCTCAGCCGGCGAGCGCTACGACCTCTGGCGGCAGATGTTGGTTGCTGTCCCCCAGGTGGTGATCGGCACCCGCTCGGCGGTGTTTGCCCCCTTGGCCAACCTGGGCCTCATCGTTCTGGACGAGGAGCACGACGACAGCTTCAAGCAGGATCAGCCCCAGCCCTGCTACCACGCCCGTCAGGTGGCGGAGTGGCGGGCTGAGCTAGCCAACTGTCCCCTAGTTCTGGGCAGCGCCACACCGGCAGTGGAAACCTATGCGGTCCACCTGCAGGATCCGCAGCGCTGGGTTCGTCTCCCTTTGCCGCAGCGCATCCCCCAGGCGGGGATCCCGGCCACCCTGCCCCGGCTGGAGCTGGTGGACATGCGCCAGGAGCTGCAGGCGGGCAACCGCAGCATTCTCAGCCGCCGCCTGCATCAAGCTTTGCACGAGACTTTGAAGAGGGGGGAACAGGCCATCCTCTTTGTCCCCCGGCGGGGGCACAGTACCTTTGTCTTGTGCCGCAGTTGCGGCTTTGTCCTCACCTGCGCCCACTGCGACGTCTCCCTTACCTTTCACCTGGAGGGCGGGCAGGAGCTGCGCTGCCACTACTGCGGCGCCCGCCAACCCCACCCCCAGCACTGTCCTGCCTGCGGCTCGCCCTACCTCAAGCACTTCGGCACCGGCACCCAGAAGGTGGTGGAGGTGCTGCAGCAGCACTGGCCGCAGGTGGCGATTTTGCGCTACGACAGCGACGCCACCCGCCGTAAGGGATCCCACCGGGATTTGCTGGAGCAGTTTCGCAGCGGCAAGGCCCAGGTGCTGGTGGGCACCCAGATGCTCACCAAAGGGCTGGACATCCCCCAGGTGACGCTGGTGGGGGTGGTAGCCGCCGACGGGCTGCTGCACCAGCCTGACTACCGCGCTGGCGAGCGCACCTTTCAACTGCTGACCCAGGTGGCGGGCCGGGCAGGCCGCGGATCCTTGCCAGGCCAGGCCATTATCCAGACCTATTTGCCAGAGCACCCCATCTTGCAAGCGGTGCTGGCCCACAACTACGAGGGCTTTGTCCAGGCCGAGCTGCGCCAACGCCAAGAGGGGGGCTACCCTCCCTACCGGGCGTTGATTTTAATTCGCCTGAGCAGCAGCCGCCTGGAGGCGTTAGAGCGCTACTGCAGCCGCCTAGCTGAGGGCCTGCAAGGGATCCCGGCGGAGGTGTTGGGGCCAGGACCGGCCCGAGTGGAGCGGGTTGCCGGCCGCTACCGCTGGCAGATCCTCCTCAAACAGCTTCCCGATCAGCCCTGGGATCGCGCCCAGATCGATACCCACCTGCGCCGCGCCCTTGGACATATTCCCCAGGGGATTCGCGTCAGCCTCGATGTGGATCCGCTGCGGATCCTCTAGGGGCGGCAGTTTTGCCGCAGCTTGGCGTTGGATGGCCCCAACCTGTTTTATAGTCGTTTAAGCTTCGTTTAAGCTCAGGGATCCCCCACGGGCTCAAAGGCCGGCGCTAGGCGGGATCCCGTCAAGCTGCCAGCGTCAATCCTGGGAGGAGAAGGATTTGTGGCCTATCGTGTAACGTTGATCCCCGGCGATGGCATTGGCCCGGAAGTAACCAGGGCAATGACCACAGTCCTGGAGGCCACCGGGGTGGACTTGGAGTGGATCCGAGTAGAAGCAGGGGTAGAGGTGATTGAGAAATACGGCACGCCTTTGCCACCGCAGGTGTTGGAGTCCATCCGGGAAACCAGAGTGGCCATCAAAGGGCCCATCGGCACCCCTGTAGGCACGGGCTTTCGCTCAGTCAATGTAGCCATCCGCAAAGAGCTGGATCTCTACGCCAACCTGCGCCCGGCCAAGTCCCTCCCCGGCATCAAAAGCCCCTTTCAAGACATTGACCTGGTGGTGGTGCGGGAAAACACCGAGGATCTCTACGCCGGGATCGAGTTCGAGCGAGGCACCCCCGAAGCAGCCCACGCTCGCGAAGAGATGATGCGTCTTTCTGGCAAGTTCATCCGCGAGGGATCTGCCATTGGCATCAAACCCATTTCGGAGTTTGGCAGCCGTCGCATTGTCAAGTTTGCCTTCGAATACGCCCGCCAGAATGGCCGCAAAAAGGTAACGGCCGTTCACAAAGCCAACATCATGAAGTTTACCGACGGCCTGTTTTTGCAGGTGGCACGGGAGGTGGCCCAGGAGTACCCCGACATCGAGTTTGAAGATCTCATTGTCGACAACATGTGCCTGCAACTGATGCAAAAGCCCCAGCTCTACGATGTGCTGGTGCTCACCAATCTTTATGGGGATATTATCTCCGACCTGTGCGCCGGGATGATCGGCGGGCTGGGGGTGGCGCCAGGGGCCAACATCGGCGATGGCATTGCGGTTTTTGAGGCTATCCACGGCTCAGCGCCCAAGTATGCCGGCCAAAATAAGGTCAACCCCTCTGCCCTCATCCTCTCCGGGGCCATGATGTTGCGCTACCTGGGCGAGCGGGAAGCCGCCGCGAGGGTAGAAGCGGCAGTGCAGTCGGTCATTGCCGAAGGCAAATACGTCACCTATGACCTGGCGCAAGGGGAGCCTGTGGGCACCCAGGAGATGGCCGAGGCCATCGCCGCCCGCGTCCAGGAGATGGCTCCTCCCCAGGATCCTATTCCCATCGAGTCCTAGATCCCTGCTTCCCTCGGGAGAGGGTGAGGGCTCAGTAACCTAGAACCGGATCCACCACCCCCAGCAAGGGTTCTCCCAGCCGAAAGCGGCTCACATTTTCCCGCACCCGCTCGGAGAGGGCAGGGACAATCATGGCGTCGGTGATGGCCGTGTGGGGGGTAATTAGGCAATTGGGCAAGCGCCAGAGGGGATGTCCATCGGGCAGCGGTTCTGGATCCGTAACATCCAGGGCGGCACCCCGGATGATCCCCTCCTGCAAGGCGGCCACCAGGTCAGGGGTGACGATATGTTTGCCGCGCGCCACATTGACCAACCAACAGCCGGATCCCATCTGCTCCAGCTCTGGCCAGGCGATGATCCCCTCTGTCTCGGGGGTGAGGGCCAAGGCCAGGATCACCACATCCGCTCCTGCCAGCACTGCCTGCCGCTCCGCCAACGTCACCACCCGGCTGGCTCCCGGCAAGGGATCCGCCCTGCGCCGCACCACCTCAACGGAACACTGGAAGGGCTGCAACAAGCGGATCAGGGCCTGGGCAATGCCCCCCGCCCCGAAGATGACCACGCGGCTGCCCCAGAGGCTGGTGCCGGATCCCGGCTGCCAAGTCTGGGCCAGAGCGCGGTGCTTGAGATCCCGCAGGCCGGCCAAGGTGAGGGCCAGGGCATGCTCGGCCACCGCTTGGGCATAGACCCCCTTGCCGCAGGTCCACACATAGGCGGGATCCAGGATCCCTGCCTGGGCAAAAGGCTCCACGCCCGCCCAGGGCAACTGCACCCAGCGGATCCCCTTTCCTTCGGCAAGACACTGCTTGAGCTTGGGCACGTCAAAGGCATCGGCCCACACCAGAGCCTCCGCTTCCGCCAGCGGCACCAGTTCGCCACCCCCCGCCAGGACTGCCTCTTTTAACCAGGGTCGGAGGTGGCCGGGTTCGACGGCTATGCGTCTGCCTTGGATGCCCATCAGAGCTCTCGAAGATGACTTCCCCTTTGCCAGGATATCGCTGGCAGAAGGGGGTGGGAAAAGCCTCAGAACTGTTAAGGGATCCCAAAGGGAGGATGGGAAGGGATGCCGGAATCGCTAGGTTAGGAGCTGTAGCCTCTGCCTCTTCTTCTCGTCTTCAGCCCATGACCCTTTCTGAGTTTTTGACCTTGGTGCTGCTGCTTTTTCCGGGCATTCTGCTGTCTTTGATTTTGATGGCCACTTTTGCCGCCGGCGGATAGGAGCATGACTCTAGTCAATGATATGCTGGACTATACTGAAAATAATGTACAATATGTTCAGTATGGCTGCTTGGTATGGCTAGGTATGTAAAACCGAGAGAAGCGGCGGATTATTTTGGGGTGTGTCTCCACACCTTGAGGCGATGGGAACAGAAGGGCTGGATCCATGCAGTACGTACACCATCCGGTAGGGCGAGAAGGTATGACCTCGACAGCTACATTGGCCTCCGGCCCGCTGACGCGAACAGAGCACCCAAGAAGGACAAACGAGTCGTTTTGTACGCCCGAGTCAGCAGTCGAGGGCAGAAACCAGACTTGGAGAGACAGATTGCAAGACTGGTTAACCTCTATCCTGGAGCCGAAGTGGTCGGAGAGGTTGGCGGCGGTCTCAACTTCAAAAGACCAAAGTTCCTTGCCTTATTGGAACGAGTTCGTGCAGGAGATGTCGGAACAATTGTGGTCGCTCACCGGGATCGACTCTGCCGGTTTGGATTTGAGTTCGTTGAGTGGTACTGCCGTCAATACGGGTGCGAAATCTTGGTTCTCGATGACGATCACCTTTCTCCCCAACAGGAACTGGTTGAGGATATCCTCACCATCCTGCACTGCTTCAGTAGTCGGCTCTACGGACTCAGAAAATACCGGGCTGCAATCGAGAAAGATACGGATTTATCCGGAGCCAGCGCTGGCTAAAGTTTGGAAGCGGTGGCAAGCGGCGTGCCGGTACTGCTACAACCAAGCGATTGCCTATCAGCGTCAGCATGGTGCCCCAAAAACGGCCAGAAAGCTGCGGGACATCATCCTGCGCTCCGACCTGCCCGGGTGGGTGAAGGACGCCCCCTGCCACATCAAGCAGAACGCGGTCGTCGAGGCGTGGTTGGCGTTCCGCCGAAGCAAAGACGCGAGGTTTCGCAGTGTGCGGGACAGGTCGCATACGCTGCAATTCAACGCCGGCAACTTTCGCAATGGGACGTGGTATCCGAAACTCACCCGAGGTTTGGCGTTCCGTGCATCCGAGGAGATGCCCAGAGAATGGGCACGTGGAACTGAGCTAATGCGGGTGAAAGACAGATGGTATGCCATCTTTCCTGAGCCCGTGAACGAGCAGTGTTCGTTAGCAAAGGGGGTGATCGCACTTGATCCTGGAGTAAGAAGCTTCCTTACAGGGTTTGATGGGGCGGGCTTTGTAGATATCGCCAAGGGAGACTTTGGCAGGATCGTTCGGCTGTGCTACCACCTAGACGATCTGCAATCTAGGCTGAGTAAAGCACCGAGACCCAAGCGTAGGCGAATGCGGCAAGCGGCGTTTCGTCTGCGGGAGAGAATCAGGAACTTGGTGGACGAGTGCCATCGCAAGGTAGCGGCGTTCCTAACGGATACCTACCGATTGATATTCCTCCCCACTTTCGAGTCAGCCAAGATGGTTGCCAAGGCAGGGAGGAAGTTTGGTAGCAAGACAGCAAGGGCGATGCTCACCTGGGCGCACTACCGGTTCAAGCAGCTCCTGAAGTTTCAAGCCAAGAAGAAAAACGTGGTTGTCGTGGAAGTATCGGAAGCGTACACCAGCAAAACCTGTACCAAGTGCGGGCACATCCACACCAAGTTGGGTGGCGCAAAGGTGTTTAGATGCCCAAAGTGCAACCATAGGCTACCACGAGATTGGCAAGGCGCTCTGGGTGTTATGCTCAGAGCTTTGCGGGATACCGCCTTTCTGTTCGGCCTCCGGCCCGCTGACGCGAATGGACTCCGTCCCGCTAACGCGGTCGCGTCAGCATCGCGTAGTGACAACGGAAACGGACAGAATGCTATCGCTTCACCGCTGAGCAGTAATGCTCAGCAGTGTTCAGCGTAAATGTATCAGCTGCCAAGCTTGCTCAAAGCCAAAAACTTGCCCTCTTCCTGCCAGATGCAGTTTCCCAACTTGGCGCCTTGGGTGGTGCCGGCAAGGTGGGTCTCTTGGTCCAAAGCTGTGGCCTGGGCGGGGGCAGCTCTCCTCTTGCTCAGCAACCTACCTGTCCCTGCCCAGACGCTCCTCAACGGGCAGCCTGTGCGGGTAGTAGAGGGGATCCCTTTGTACCAAAGGATGGTTTGGCTGGAGGATCGACGGATCCTGGTTTCCGTCGTGGCAGTTTCCCTAGCCGCCGGCCAGTTGCGCCCCATTTGGGCCGACCCTGCCAGTCTAGTGGGCCTGGGGGAGCTGCCCGCTTTTAGCCGCGAACGGGGAGCGGTGGCTGCTATCAACGGCGGCTTCTTTAACCGCAATACCCGCCAGCCGCTGGGGGCCATTCGCCTGGAAGGCCGCTGGATCTCCAGCCCCATCTTGGGCCGAGGGGCGATTGCCTGGTTTGACGCCGCCAATTCTCCCCCTGGCTTGGAGCCGGTGCGCTTTGCCCGCCTGCGGATGCAAATAGAGCTGCGCAACGACTTGGGGGATCGGATCCCCTTGGTCGGCATCAACAGCGGCTACATCCTGCCCGGGATCGCCCAGTACACCCCTGATTGGGGATCCACCTACACCACCCAGACGGACGACGAAGTTCTCCTCATTGTGCAAGAAGACCGGCTGCAGCAGATCCTGTCGGCAGGCGTGGCCGGCAAAGTGACGGTGCCGATCCCTCCCAAAGGCTACATACTGGCAGCACGAGGGCTAGAGGGCGCTCTAGAAGCCGGCAAGCTGATCCCAGGAGATCGCCTCCGGCTGGACTGGACGGTGGATCCGCTGGAGCTGGAAGCCTACCCCCACATTCTGGGGGCAGGGCCGCTCTTGCTCTTGGACGGCCAGGTGGTCCTGGATGCCGAATTGGAGGGGTTTCAGCCTCTCTTCCGCCGGCAACAGGCTGCCCGCAGCGCCATCTGTCTGCGGCAGGGGCAACCGGACAACAGGGATCTGCTCCTGGTGGCCGCCGGCAATGCCCAGGAAAACCAAGGGCTCACCCTGTTGGAGATGGCGCAGTTGTTGCGGCAGTTGGGCTGTCGCCACGCTTTGAACCTAGATGGAAGCCGCTCTTCCACACTGGTGCTGGGGGAAGAAGCCGTCAATCTGGAGCCAGAGATCGGACTAGCCGACGGCGAGACTGATCCCAATACAACGAGATCTCGGCGGCGCCTACCCCGGGTTCACAATGGCTTGGGTTTTTTCTCCAACCTAAGTCGCTAGCGGCAAACCAAGACAACTCTTCCGGCAGCAGGATACGGTTCTTTTGATGTACGGCTCGAGCGTCGGATCCCCATCTGCTTTCTGGCTACTTTTTAATCAGCTTGACACTCCCTCTGCCTGAAGGCGCAGTCCACAAACGAACTCGTAGAGGCGTTGTCAAGCCACCCCTAGACAGCCCCTTGAGGCAGAGCCCCAAGGTTCTACTTACTTTTCTGAGACTAAAGGAGGCTTCTCAGAGAAGAAAGAGCCTTGCCCCCCTTGCGCCATAGGATCCCGGCAACATCGGTACCCAAGGATCTGGAGCGCGGAGTGACCGGCTTCAAATGGGATCCAACCCCAGCTTTTTCCGGCAACCCTGACGGGAGCCGCTACGGATCCGTTCCTTGTCTGCAGCGATCCTGCTTGCCTACAGAACCCTCATAAAGTTGGCAAAAACCCAATAGAAATTCCCATTCATTTGATCAGGAAACAGCGACGCAATCTATATAGAAATACTGAAGTTTAATTCAACAGAAAAACCATCAAACAACCAACTGTACGAAAAATTGGTCTTGCAATAAGTTTTACATTATTTTCCAATTAACCGCCGATCCTGATAGACCTTATCAAAAGACCATCTTTATGACGGCAGTAAACAATCTGCGTTTATCGACCTAAGAAAGTAGACCTTCTGGCTCTGTGGTCGCAACCTTTCTCAAATGAACTACTTTGGAATGCACACAAGTTCTTCGACTTCCAATCAAGCGGATTAGTCTATAGTCTATGCCGAGCAAGGCTCCTGGGACGCCTCAAGTCTCTTTTCTATTGAGTTGAGCAAGCCGTCGTCATTGGCCTTCTCATGTATTGAGAGTTAATCTTATCTAGAAAAAGTGATCTTTTGCTTGCATCTTTTTGGGGCACATTTTCGTGATTAAGCAAGATGGCTAGACGCTTAAGCTTTTACACCTCGGCGGAAGTTTTATTAAGATCTCATCCAAAAGCTTTTCTTCTCGCCCATCGCCTCCGCCTGGCAAAAAGCTAGGATGGGCAAGGATTATACTTTCTAACACCGTATTCGGGGCGATTTGTGTGTCGACGGGAAACAGAACTGACTCGTTGACGAATAGGCACAGGTGGTGTTTCATGGAATCCGTAGTCAATGTTTTCCACCACTTGTAAGCCTTGCGTCCCATCAGTTGCCGTTTGCCTTGGCAGGCGGTAGTTGCTTGTGGCTCTCCTTCGCGTCTCCGCAACGGTGACGGATAGGGCTTTTGTTCCTCGGCAAAGCCGCCCAGACCAAGGGCCTTGTCCCCTAGCCCCCTCACGAGATAAAACCGTGGTTCGCACTGCCTCACCCAATCCTATGCCCTCCCCCAAGGATGCCGTTCCTGTTGCCCGCATCAAACAGCCTGCAGCCCAGGCCAACCCTGCTGCCGGCGACCGCTTTTTCCAGCGGGACGGAGCCTTTTCTGCCCAGCTGATCCCCCAGGGATCCCTGCAGCTCTACACCCATCCCAGCCGGGGCATGTTCACTCCTGTGATGGCTCAGGCACTGCGCTTGGCCGGCCAGGGGACGCGGGTGTTGATCGTGCAATTTCTCAAGGGCGGGATCAACCAGGGGCCGGAAAATCGTCTTTTGCTGGGCAGCTCGCTGGAGTGGGCCCGCTGTCGTCTGCACCGCTGCATCGATACGCCTCACCTGGAGCCGGAGGAGCGGGTGGCTCTGGACGAGCTGTGGCAATTTACTCAGGAGGCGGTCAGGAGTGGCCGTTATGGCTTGGTGGTGCTAGACGAGTTGGGCCTGGCCATCAAGCTGGGCCTGATCCCGGAGGCGCAGGTGCTGGATTTGATCGATCAGCGCCCAGTCTGGATGGACATGGTGATCACCGGGCCGGAGATGCCGGATTCTCTCCTGGAGCGCGCCGATCTGATCACCCAGCTACGTCCACGGCGGGATCCAGTCCTCGTTCCTCCTTCCCCAGAGGGCGGCCCCCCGCCGAGAATGGATCCCTAGCGGGTCAGCAGCTCGTAGCCTTGCCAGCAGCGACTGCGCTCTCTTCTCCAAACTCTCTGGCCTGTCGGGCAGCCTGTTGCAGCCATGTTAAAAAACGACCGCTGGATCTACGAGCAAGCGCAACGGGGGATGATCGAGCCGTTTTGTCCTGAGCTGGTGCGCCGCGTGGAGTGGAACGGCCAGATGCGGCCCGTCTTGAGCTACGGGCTCTCGTCCTACGGCTACGACATTCGCCTGTCACCGGTGGAGTTCAAGATCTTCCGCCACGTGCCCGGCACGGTGGTGGATCCCAAGCGGTTTAACCCCAAAAACCTGGAACCTGTGGAGCTGCACCACGACGAGATGGGGGACTACTTCATCATCCCCGCCCACTCCTACGGCCTGGGCGTCTCCCTAGAACGGCTGCAAGTCCCGGATAACATCACCGTCATCTGCATTGGCAAGTCCTCCTACGCGCGGGTAGGGCTGATCGCCAACCTCACCCCAGCCGAGGCGGGGTGGCGGGGCTATCTCACCTTGGAGTTCTCCAACGCTTCCAGCGCCGACTGCCGCGTGTATGCCAATGAAGGGGTGGTGCAGCTCCTCTTCTTGGAAGGGGATCCCTGCCAGACCACCTACGCCGACCGCCAGGGCAAGTACCAGGATCAACCCCAGCGGGTGGTGGTGGCCAAGGTCTAGGTGGCACACCCTCCCCCCAATCCCTCCCGGACAAAGCCTCTGGCAACCGGCATCCGTCGGCTATGCTGGAGGCGTGCTGCTGTGTTTGTCCATGAGCCATTCTTTCCTACTGGCTGCTTCTGCTGGCCAAGCCGAACCCGGCCAGCTTCTTCCAGGGAGCGTTGGAGAGCTCAACCCGGATCTCCTAACGGCTAGCTACGACTACTCCCTGCCCCCTGAGCGGATCGCGCAAGCCCCTGTGGAGCCACGGGATCAGGCGCGAATGCTGGTGGTGTACCCAGATAGGCACGAGCACCGCCGCTTCTGCGACCTCCCCGACTACCTGCAGGCCGGGGATCTGCTGGTTCTCAACGACACCAAGGTAATCCCAGCCCGGCTATGGGGGGCTAAGGTTTTGCCGGGAAAGGACGCTTCCGGGGCACGGGTGGAGGTTTTGCTGCTGGAGCCCATCCCGGCCAACACCTCCAAGCAGGAGCAAATCTGGCGGGTCTTGGTTAGGCCAGGCAAACGGGTCAAGGTGGGGGATCAAATCCGGTTTTGGGATCGCCAGGGATCCCCGGCTGAACTGGGGGCCACAGTGCTGGCCGTGGACGCGGAGACGGGTGGCCGGGTGGTGCAGTTGACCTGGGAAGGGGCGGATACCTTTGAGCAGATCCTGGGGCGGGTGGGGCGGATCCCGCTCCCTCCCTATCTGAAAGCTGCCCACGCCCTTGATCCGACAAGCGCGGGAGTCCGACCTGAAGACTATCAAACGGTCTGGGCCAGACACCCGGGCTCGGTGGCCGCCCCCACCGCCGGGCTGCATTTTACCCCCCAGCTCTTGGAGCGGCTGGCCCAAAAGGGGATCCAAACTGCCTACATCACCCTCAACATCGGCCTGGGCACCTTCCGCCCGGTGGAGGCGGAGCGAGTAACCGACCACCGCTTGCACAGCGAGTGGCTCAAGGTGCCAGCGGAAACGGTGGCCACTATTCGCGAAACCCAGGCCCAGGGAAGGCGGGTGATTGCCGTGGGGACAACGGTGGTGCGGGCACTGGAAACGGCAGCCCTCTGCGGCACCCTGCAACCCTGGCAGGGAAAAAGCGACCTCTTTATCTACCCCGGCTACTCCTGGCGGGTGGTGCAGGGGTTGATCACCAACTTTCATCTGCCCCGCTCCAGCCTGATGATGCTGGTGGCAGCCTTGATCGGGCGAGAGCGTTTGCTGGATCTCTACCAAGAGGCCATCCGGGAGGGTTATCGGTTCTACTCCTTTGGGGACGGCATGCTGATCCTGCCCTAGGGAGAACCCTGCCCTTTGGCTAAGGGTTTGCCAGGAGGGTCGGCAGGACGGTCTTGGCCAGTGGCAAACCAAGTTTGGAGGCGCTCCCATTCCACTTGGGGGTAACCATCCACCGCCCAGTTGGCCCGCCGCTGCAACATGTGCAGCGGGAAGAAGGTGGCTAGGGCCAAGACCGGGATCCCTTGCGAGCGAGCTGCTTGAATGCCGGCGTAGGTGGCTTCAAAACTCAAGCACTCCTGAGGGGAAAGCCCCATCCGCTCTAAAAGCAGACGGTGCAACTGCCCCGGTGATAGGGCGGGATCCCCTGCCTCGCCGGTTACGCGGTAGCGAAAGTCATGAGTCAGCCGCGCCAGAGCTGGACAGGGGAAGCGCTCCAAAAAAGCCTCCACCTCAGCAGCGGCGTGGCCGCTCACTAGGCCCACCTTGAGCTGCAGCCGCTCCAGCTTCTCTAGGGCCTCTGCCAAACCGGGGACAAGAAGGGATCCCTTCTGCTCCTGCAGAGCCTGTTGATAGTAAAGGGCCTTGCGGCGCAACAACTCTTCTCGTTGCTTGGGGCTGAGCACCCGTCCCTGGGCTTGCCAAAGCGCCGGCAGGCGCTCCCAATCCGGTCGGCCCAGATAGTGCAGCCGGTAGAGCTCCTTTTGCTCCCGGGATCCCAGATCCCAGGGACGCAGGTTCTCCTCCAGCAGCACTTGGTTGATGGCGTGGAGGTGCAGCCCCTCGTCGTCGGCCACCACACCGCTCCAGCTTAGGATCACCCCTTGCAGCGCCATTGGACAGCCTTACCCCCCACTCCTTGCTCTAGGCAGCACGGGCAGGGGGGGCCATGAAGCTGGGGGGGATGGGTTCGGGGACATGCCTTTGCAGGATCGCGTCGATGGCCTGCATTGCCTCCGCCTCCAGCGACCAGCCCCACACGCCGGCTAGGTCCTCCAACTGCTGGCGCTTGCGCGCTCCCCACAGGATTGCACTTACTCCCGGCTGATCCAAGAGCCAGCGCACCGCCAACTGGGGCAGGGTTTTGCCGTAGCGCTCTCGCGCCAGCCGGCTCAGCTCTTCCGCTGCTTGCAAGTAGTGGGAGTAGCGAGGCTCCGCAAACTTGGGATCGATGCCGCCGCGCAGATCTCCAGGCGGAAACTGGGTTTGCGGCGTCAGCCGTCCCCCCAACAGCCCTCGACAGAGGGGGCTGTAGATCAGCGTGGCAATACCGTTGGCACGACAGTAGGGCAGGACATCCGCCTCGATCTGGCGCTCAAACAGGTTATAGGGCGGCTGGACGGTATGCAGGGGAGCCACCTGACGGAAACGCTCCATCTGCGGAGGAGAAAAGTTGCTCACCCCAATGGCGCGGATCTTGCCCTGCTGCAGCAAGCGGCCGAAAAAGGCAGCCGTCTCCTCCAGGGGCTCCAAGGGATCCGGCCAATGCACCTGGTAGATGTCGATCACGTCGGTTTGCAGGCGGCGAAGGGAGTTTTCCAGATCCTGAGCTAGCCAACTTAGGCTGCAGTTGCGCACCACCTTGCCGTTTATCCACTGCAGGCCGGCCTTGGTGGCGATCGCCACTCGATCCCGGCAGCCGGCATCCCGGATGGCCCGTCCCAAAAGCTCTTCCGAAAGGCCGCGGCCGTAGGCCGGAGCCGTGTCAAAGAGGGTAATCCCTAGGTCAATGGCCTTGCGGAGGGTGGCATAGGCCTCCTGGGGATCCGCCGGCCCCCACCAATCCCCGGTCATGCTCCAGGTGCCCAACCCCACGCGGCTCAGCCGGAGCCCCGTCTTGGCAAGTGTAACAAACTCCATGGCAACTTCTGCAAAGGATCCCGTTTCAGGATGCTAACAGGCGCCAGGGGAGGACAAAGCCGGTTGCGCAGACAACCCACGTGCCTAGCTGCTGGTGGAAAAAGAGTCCGGGCTTTTGCCTCTACTTTCCTAACTAGAGGCTCAGTAGAGTGGGGATTGAAAAATTCACATCGGCATGGCTCTATGAAGTCCATTTTCCGTCTCTGCCTGGGCGGCGTTGTAATCTGGGGATTCCTGCCTTCTGCCCAGGCGCAGGTGGTCACCCCCCTTTTTCCAGAAACTGCCAGAACCCCGATTCCAGTCGAGCCGCTGCCCCCTAGCCAGGATATTCCCACTCTGCCGATTGTGCCAGATCCGCGGCCTGTGCCGCCCACACCCCCCCGGCCAAGGCCGCTGCCGACGGGGACTTTTGAGGAAATCAGCCGCTACTTCCGCGATCTCAACCGGGCCAAGAACTTGGCCCGCCAAGCGGCTGAAATTGCCAACGGGGGCTTGCAGCGCTACCGCGCCGAAGCTGCCATGCACGGGGCGGCCATCGACGCGCCCTTTGAAGAGTTGGAAGATGCCTGGATCTTCACCTTCCGCGGCGGCGAGCCCGGCTTCGTCCAGCCCAGCATCGAAACCCAGGTGCGGGTGGATCGGCGCACCTTCCAGACCACCATCCTCTACAACGGCCCCATCCGCTCTCGGCCCTAAAGAAGCCCTGGGATCCCTGGCATAATCAGAAGAGGGCAAGGGATCGGGGGTATGGCCAAGTTTGTCTTCATCACCGGCGGAGTCGTCTCCAGCATTGGCAAGGGGATCGTGGCAGCCAGCTTGGGGCGTCTGCTCAAGTCCCGCAACTACACCGTGTCGATTTTGAAGCTGGATCCCTACATCAATGTGGATCCCGGCACCATGAGCCCCTACCAGCATGGGGAAGTGTTCGTCACCGACGATGGCGCCGAGACAGACTTGGACTTGGGCCACTACGAGCGCTTCACCGACACCAACATGTCCAAGCTCAACAACGTCACCACCGGCGCCATCTACCAGGCGGTGATCTACAAAGAGCGGCGGGGGGATTACCAAGGCAGCACGGTGCAGGTGATCCCCCATGTTACCCAGGAGATCAAAGAGCGCATCCGGCGGGTGGCCCGCGAGACCAACCCCGACGTGGTGCTGGTGGAGGTGGGGGGCACGGTGGGGGATATCGAGTCTCTGCCCTTTTTGGAGGCCATCCGCCAATTTCGCAAAGATGTGGGCCGGGCCAATGTGGCCTATGTGCATGTTACCCTGGTGCCTCTCATCAAGGCGGCGGGGGAAATGAAAACCAAGCCCACTCAGCACTCAGTCAAGGAGCTGCGCTCGATTGGGATTCAGCCAGATGTGTTGGTGTGCCGCTGCGAGCAGCCCTTGCCCCGCAGCATCAAGGAGAAGATCTCCGAGTTTTGCGACGTGCCGGTGGAATGTGTTATCCAGGCCCAGGATGCCCCCAGCATCTACGATGTGCCCTTGGTGCTGGAGCAGGAAGGGTTGGCGCAGCGGGTTTTGCAGATCCTCAACCTGGAGCCGCAGCAGCCGGATCTGCGCGAGTGGGAGCTCCTGGTGCAGCGGCTGCACCACCCTCAAGAGCAAGTGGAGATCGCCATTGTCGGCAAATACGTGCGCCTTACCGACGCCTACCTCTCGGTAGCGGAAGCCCTGCGCCATGCGGGCCTGGCTCTCAATGCCGGCGTTACTTTGCGCTGGATCTCTTCTGAGGAAGTCGAGGAGCGGGGGCCAGAAGCCCTGCTGGCCGATGTAGACGGCGTGGTGGTGCCGGGTGGGTTTGGCAGCCGCGGCATCGAGGGCAAGGTGGCCACCATTCGCTACGTGCGCGAGCGGGGCATTCCCTTTCTGGGGCTGTGCCTGGGCATGCAGTGTGCGGTGATCGACTGGGGATGCAACATTGCCGGCCTGGAGCGGGCCAACAGCTATGAGTTCGATCCCGACACCCCCCACCCCGTCATCAGCCTGTTGCCAGAGCAAAAAGATGTGGAACATTTGGGGGGAACCCTACGCCTGGGCCTCTACCCCTGCCGCATTCTGCCCGACACCCTGGCGGCCAAGCTCTACGGTGAGACAATTGTTTATGAGCGCCACCGCCATCGCTATGAGTTCAACAACGCCTACCGCAGCCTATTCCTCGAGTCCGGCTACGTGATTAGTGGTGTCTCGCCCGATAACCGCCTGGTGGAAATTATCGAGCTGCCCAGCCACCCCTTTTTCATCGCCACCCAATTCCATCCCGAGTTTCGCTCCCGCCCCAACCGTCCCCATCCCCTCTTTTTGGGGCTGATCGAGGCTGCTTTGCGCAGCCGTTCCCGGCCGCAAGCCCTGCAGTTGCAGAACACAGGCTAGGGCATTGGGGTTAATTCAAGAGTTGTCGTTTCTAGCGCGCTATGCCCCGCCACCGAAAAAAGTCGGATTTGCCCAGCAAAATCTGTCTCACCTGCGGCAGGCCCTTCACCTGGCGCAAGAAGTGGGCCGACTGTTGGTCAGAGGTGAAATACTGTTCTGAGCGGTGTCGCAACCGTCGCCCCAAGGGATCTCTTCCAGCTAACGGTTAGGGCAGATAATGGGATCCCGGACGCAGGGGGGAAGGGTTGTCGATGCGGTTTCTCAAGTGGCTGTTGCACAATCCTCACGAAACCGAAGAGGAGGATCCCTTTTTGCGGGCCATCACCCGCATCGAAAGCCTGATCTCGAAGCTGCTTTCCATCTTGATGATCGGCCTGATTGTGGTGGCCGTGGTGGATTTGGCCCGCTTCCTGGTGGCCGATCTGCTGCGGGAGCCAACCGGGTTTTTCTCCACTACTTTGATCGAGATTTTCGGCCTTTTTTTGAATATCCTGATCGCGCTGGAGATTCTGGAGAACATTACCGCCTACTTGCAAAAGCAGGTGGTGCAGGTGGAGCTGGTGATTGTTACCTCTTTGATCGCGGTGGCGCGCAAGATCATTATTTTTGATTTTGAGAAGCTGGGGGGTCTAGATCTCATTGGGCTGGCAGCGGCAACGCTAGCCCTCTCCGTTAGCTACTGGCTGGTGCGGCGGGCCAAACCCCCATTCCGGTCGGGGGATGAGTAAGGCCGGACGGATCCTGGTAGGATAGGGGCGGAGCTTTCTGGCAAGAAACGTGCGCGTGCCCTCTGGCATCACCCACCTGTTCAAGCTGGCTTTGCTGGCAGTGCTGCTTTGGGTGGGATCCGGCGTTGTTTCGGCTCTGGCCCGCCCGCATTCTTCTTACGATTTGCTCCTGGCACAACAGTTGGGCAAAACCGTGAAAACCTACAACAGTCCTCCCCCCATGGTGATCGACCCGGCCAAGTCCTACACGGCCACGCTGGAGACCACCGCCGGCACGATGGTTTTGGAGCTGTTCCCGCAGGAAGCTCCCCTTGCCGTCAACAATTTTGTCTTTTTGGCCCGGGATCACTTCTACGATGGCGTCATCTTTCACCGTGTCATTCGGGGCTTCATGATTCAGGGCGGGGATCCCACCGGCACGGGGCGAGGCGGGCCGGGGTACCGCTTTCCCGATGAGCCGGTGCAGCGCCCCTACACGCGAGGAACCTTGGCCATGGCCAATGCCGGCCCCAACACCAACGGCAGCCAGTTTTTTATCATGCATGCCGACTATCCCCTGCCGCCCAACTACACCATCTTTGGGCAACTAATCGAGGGGGAGGACGTGTTGGATAAAATTGCTACTGCACCCACCGGCCCGCAGGATCGTCCCCTCAAGCCGGTGGAGATCAAGTCTGTTCGCATCTCGGAATCGAACTAGGTTGGGCCAATCCGGCAAAACAGTTTGGTTAAATTAACTTGGCCTCTGGCCCCATTTTTGCAACTTGCTCTATGGGGGACTCAGGTATGGAGTTCGCTAGGCCCCGGCGAATGTCCCCCCGCATTTTGGCTCTGGATTTTGATGGTGTGCTCTGCGACGGGCGGGCGGAGTATTTTGCCTCTTCCTGTCGGGTCTGCGCCCAGGTGTGGGGCCTTGCTCCTGCCCAGTTGGAGTCGTTGCGCCCTGCCTTCGACCGCCTGCGCCCGCTGATCGAGACCGGCTGGGAGATGCCCCTGCTGCTGTGGGGGCTGCAGCAAGGGATCCCCGAAGACGCTTTGCGCCAAGACTGGCCCGGCTGGCGGCAGCGGTTGTTGCAGGGAGCGGGGATCTCCGAGCAGGCTTTAGCCCAAAGGCTGGATGAGGTGCGGGATCGCTGGATCGAAGAAGATCTGCAGGGCTGGCTGGGGCTGCACCGCTTTTATCCGGGAGTGGCGGCTTGGATGCGCCAGATCCAGGCTGCTGGCGAGCCGCGCCTAGCCATTCTCAGTACCAAAGAGGGGCGCTTTATCCAGCAGCTTTTGCTCCGCGAAGGGATCCAACTGCCGCGCCACCGTATCCTGGGCAAGGAGGTGCGCGCCCCCAAGGCCACCACCCTCCGGCGGCTGCTAGCAGCGACCCAGGTAGCGCCTGAGGAACTCTGGTTTGTCGAGGATCGCCTGCAGACGCTGCGCCAGGTGCAAAGGGTGCCGGACCTGGAGCAGGTGCTCTTGTTTTTGGCTGCCTGGGGCTACAACCTGCCCGAAGAGCGGCAAGAGGCGGCGCGGGATCCCCACCTCCATTTGCTTAGCCTGGAACAGCTCTTCCAGCCCTTTGAGCAGTGGTTGGCTGCTCCTTCCCCCCGCCTTGCTATCAGCCCGGCCAGCCCGGAAGACTTGAGCCGGGCCCGGCTCACCCCTGGCCGGAAACGCCCGGAAGCCGGTTTGGCCTCGCTGGTGCTGACCTTGGTGGAGCTGCTGCGGCAGTTGATGGAAGCGCAAGTGGTGCGACAGATGGAGGCCAACCGCCTTTCTGCCGAGCAAATCGAGCGGGCCGGCAGCAGCCTCCAGGCCCTGCGGCAGCAAATTCGGCAACTCTGCGCCCTGCTGGAGATCGACCCGGCAGAGCTCAACCTAGATCTGGGGGATCTGGGCTCTCTCTTGCCCCGCCAGGGGGACTACTACCCCGGCCAACCCCACGGCGAGGGATCCCTGCTGGAACTGTTGGATCGGCTGATCAACACCGGGATCGTCATCGACGGCGAGATCGACCTGGGCTTGGCCGACTTAAGCCTCATCCACGCTCGCCTACGATTGGTGCTCACCTCCAGCGCCAAGCTTTCTTGAAACCAGGAAGTGTCGATGGAGACAATTGGGAGAAGAAATGCCAGAAGCAAGCTAGGGAGGCCGGAAATCGCGGTATGCTGGCTTTGGATCCCGTTAATCTCTCTTCATAGTCTTCCCCTATGGATGTCTTCGCCCCAACCGGAAACCTGCATGCCGGCGCCATTTGGCCGGAGGTGGTGGTTACCCTCACGCTGTTGATCGTCCTGGTGGTGGATTTGGTGGGTGGGTCGGCGGCGCGCAAAAGTCTTCCGGCCCTCTCCCTCTTTGGTTTGCTTGGGGCCTTGGTGACCTTGGTGTTGCAATGGCAGCAGCCCCAGTTGGAGAGCTTCTTGGGCAGCTTTGCCGCGGATCCGGTGAGCATTCTCTTCCGCGGCCTGGTGGTGGCGACGGCAGCCCTGACGGTGATGATGGCGGAGCGCTACTTCCTCCAGGCAGGCGCGCCTACGGGCGAGTTCTATGTGCTGCTCCTCACGGCCACCTTGGGGGGCATGTTCCTCGCCGGGGCGACGGATCTCATCATGGTGTTCGTCTCCTTGGAAACGCTGGGCATCGCCAGCTACCTGATGGCCGGCTACACCAAGCGGGATCCGCGTTCTTCCGAGGCGGCCCTGAAGTATCTGTTGACGGGGGCCAGCAGCACCGCTATCTTCCTCTACGGCATGTCGCTGCTTTATGGCCTGTCGGGGGGGCAGACCCAGTTGGCGGCTATTGCGCCCTACCTGGCCAATGCCGGGCTGGTGGGGATCCTCGCTTTGGTGTTCTGCCTGGGCGGCATTGGCTTTAAGCTGGCGGCGGTGCCTTTCCACCAGTGGACTCCTGATGTCTATGAGGGATCCCCGACGCCGGTGGTGGCCTTCTTGTCGGTGGGATCCAAGGCGGCAGGCTTTGCCCTGGCCATTCGCTTTTTGGCCACCGTCTTTCCGGCGATGACAGAAGAGTGGCGGGCGGTGCTCTCGGTGCTGGCCATTTTGACCATGGTGCTGGGGAATGTGGTGGCGATTGCCCAAACCCGCCTCAAACGACTGCTGGCCTATTCTTCTATTGGGCAGGCGGGCTTTGTCTTGATCGGTTTGGTGGCGGGCACCGAAGCGGGCTATGCCAGCTTGATTTTTTACCTGATGGTCTATTTGGCCATGAACCTAGGGGCTTTTCTGTGTGTCACCCTCTTCAGCCTCAAGACTGGCACCGACGAAATCAACGAGTACAGCGGCCTCTATCAGAAGGATCCCTTTCTCACCCTTTGCCTGAGCATTTGTCTGCTCTCCCTGGGCGGGTTGCCGCCGCTGGCCGGCTTTTTCGGCAAGCTCTATCTCTTCTGGGCCGGCTGGCAGGCAGGAGAATACACGCTGGTGCTGGTGGGCCTGGTGACTAGCGTCATCTCCATCTACTACTACGTGCGGGTGGTGAAAACCATGGTGGTAAAAGAGCCGCAGGAGATGTCGCTTTCGGTGCAAAACTACCCCCCAACCGACTGGCAGGCCGAGGGCATGCCGGCTTTGCGGGTGGGCATGGTGGTGACGCTGGTGGCCACCATCTTCGCTGGCATCCTCTCCAATCCTCTATTTACCCTCTCCACTCAGGCGGTGGAGCAAAGCCCGTTTTTCGGGTTCCCGACAGCCCAGGCTTTTGCTCCAGGGTCGGCCAGCCCTTCTCTGGCCGTTGCAGGATCTGCAGCTTTGCCTAGCCGCGGTTCCTAGACCTTCCTCAAGGGCGCCGCAAGGCACGGCTCCCTTACCCCCAGCCCTTCTCCCTTCGGAAGGGGAAATTTACTGGGACAATTGACCCGATGTTGTTGAGACGGTTTCTGGGCTATCTCAATTCCTGGGATCCCTGACCAGCAGCCGTCCACAACCAAACAGAATCTCAAATACCTTCTAGGCTGACATTGAGAAAGCGGGCGATCTCAGCGGCTTGGTTTTCGATCTCGGCCAGGGGAGGGGGCTGGCCGACACCGGTGAGGGGGATGTCGCCGCGTCCTTTTATGCGCAAGTAGATGGCGCGGCGAGGGTTGAAGCCCTCTCGCAGCTCCACCCGCAGGCTTTGCACCTCGGCAAAGTCGTATTCTAGGCGCACCTCGCGGTTTTTGCCCGGAAAGCCCTGCCGCACCAGGGTTATCTTCTGGGTGCGGCGGTCGAACTCGTTGTAGCCGCCCCCCAGGTTCCAGTACAGGCTCAGCCATTGATACAGCCCCGCCAGGGATCCGAGCACGCCGTAGAAGAGCATGGCAATGCCCTGGGGAATGAACACCAGGCTGGCGGGATCGGAAAAGGGGAGCAAGTTGCGGTGGAAATAGCTGGAAAGACCCGCCAGGGTAAAGCCCAGCCCACCCCCTGTCAGCGCCACCGCCCAAAAGTAGACGCTGGGCCGCCGCGACCCGATTACGGTGTAGCGCAGCAGGTCTTCCGAGCGAATTTCGGGAACAGTCGCAGACACAGACGGGATCCCTGTCGATTTTCCAAGTTGGCTTCTCCCATTTTATAGGCGGGGAGGAGCTTGCCCTGTGGAGCAGCAAGAGAGTTAGCATTTTTCCGCCGCCAACAACAAGAGCAGCCAGGGGGTTGGTCCTTTTGCAATCCAGCCTCAGGGGGGCGAAGCAGGAGAGGGGGTTAAGCGCTGCGGCCCTCTCCGCTTCTACGCTGGGATCGCCCTCAATTTAGGGCTGAGGCTCGCGCGGCGTCACAATTTCCCCTGCCCCTGGGGTGACGGCTGGAGGTTTAGAGTTGCCAGTGGCGCTGGGAGAGGGGTCGCCCTCAGGGGTGGGAGGAGGGGAAGGGGTCTGGTCTGGCTCGGCAACAGGAGGAGAAGGCTCAGGGTCGGGGGGCTCGGCTGCGGGAGTTGGGGTTGGCAAGGCAGCTTCCTGAGCCGTTCGCTCCCCAAAGGCCGAAAGGGCAATCGCCGCTTCCCCGCGGCTGACCGGCTCAAAGGGGTTAAACGTGCGGATGGGGCCGAAGGTGCGCAACACCGTGGAGGCATTCTCCAGGCTGCGATCCGCCACCAGGGGGGCAACGGCCTCGTCGGGGATCTGGGCCGCATCGGTAAAGCCCCAACGCTCCTCCAGCTCTGCTCGGGATCCCTTGATCTGGCCGGGCGGCAAATCCAGAGGTGCCTTCATGCGGATCAGCTCTGCCCGCGACAGCAGGCTGTTGGGGCGGAACTCGCGGTTGGCATCGCCGACCACCAGGCCGGCAGCTCCCAGGGCCTGGATGTAGCGAAAGTTGGGATCCTCCTCCGGCACATCCAAAAACAAGGGGCGCTCGCCAGCGGATCCCAAACGGATTTGGCGGCTGGGCTGGTCGGCGTGAATGGCGTTGTTGGCCAGCACCAACCAGCGGGCAAATTCGCCGCGACGAACGCTACGCTGCGGCTGAAACTCACTGCCAACAATATCGGCAAAGACACCCAGCCGATCCAGATCAGAGACAGCACGGGCCACCAGGGATCCGGGCTCCAGATCCGTGAAACGGCTGCTGACCTGGCTGGGCGGGGGCGTGAAGGAAGCAGGGGGGGTGGCAGGAGCAGAGGGGGAGCGGGATCCCGGCAGAGGCGTGGGCGTCTCCGGTCGGTCGGCGGAGAGAGGGGGAGGCAGGCCCACCGGTCGCACCGCTCTTTGCAGCCGCTCTCCCCACTCGGTTCCCTGACAGGCCGACAACAGCCCCAGCAGCAAGGCAAAACCAGCGGCCCTGAGCCAGGTGCCGGCTGGAGGCAGCGACCGCCTAGACTGCTTGAGCCGATTGAGCTGATGCTGCAATGCTTTCTCCCCCTCTACTGAGCCCATTTGCGGCTGAACTCCTCCAGCACATCCAACAAGTTCAGCAGGCTTTGCATCGGCAACAGATCCGCCAGGGGCAATTCTTTGCGCCCACCCCCCACTTTTACCGGGATCCGTTGCAAGATCTCCGTGACCGCGTCCTCATCCACCTTGCCTGCCCTCACCTGGGGGGCCAGTTGTTCTGCCAAGAGGGTGTGCAGATGGGCATCCCGCAGGTAGAGGTGCCAGCGGGCTACATCGATGTAAACTTCCTCGCCAATGGCAGCGGCCAACTGCTCGATCTCTGGGTTGCTGGGCACTTGGGCCATCGCTCAGCTCCGTCAGTGGTTGCCCTCTGCCGATCATAACTTGGGCCCACCTCAGGGAGAGCTGGCGGCAGAGCGGGCCGGTAGAGGCAGGGCGAAGTTCTCTTGCAACTGCCGCAGCAGCAACAGGTGTTCCAGCGCCAGGCGATCCCGTTCTGTGCGCAACTGGCTCAGTTGGGCCTGAATTTGACGGATATCGGCCTCGTCAGAGTCCCAGGTTTGCAACAGGCGGTAGAGGCGCTCTTGTTGGCTGGCAATCTGCCGGTTCAGGCGGGCCAAGCGGCGGCTGAACTCCCTATCCATTTCCTCGGCCAGCTCGAGGTCGGGCAGCAGAGCCAGGCGATCCCAATGGATGCCCAGGTCGGCCAAGGTGGGGAGGGGCGGATCCAACTCCTTAAGGAGGGGGAAATCGGGAAAAGGCGATAGCTCTATCTCGGGAGAGGCCGGTTGGTTTTGGGCGGGGGTGGAAGCCTGAGAGCCGGCCAGCGGTTGGGTGAGACGGGATCTGGGTGAGGGCAGGTTGGTGGGCTCCAGGGCATGGGGATAAGGACGTGAGTCCTGCGGCGCTGCGAAATGGCTGCCACTGGGGTCAGCCTGGGCCGACAAGGATCCCAGACTAACTAGCCAAAGGCAAACTGCCAAACCGCAAGCTCCGCGAACTGCTTTTTCCACCCTCCACTCCTCAATCTTTCTCAAGCCTGCTCAGAATCATTCCCAGCTCACCTCGTCGCCGAGGTTCGGCGTTGTCTCAAACAAAATTGAGTAGGCATCTTGTTTTTGCCCCGGCTCGAACAGATAGCGCTGGGCAACCCGGGCAGAGGCAGGCACGATGGCCACCCGCACCGGCGGCTCCTCTAGCGACACCAACGGCTGGGGATGCGACCAACGCCAGCCCGCCCAGCCGGCTCCCGCCAAGGCCACCCCAGCCGCTGCCACCCGTCCCCAAGGGGTGCCCCTGCACCGCCGCCAGCTCAGATCGAGCGCCGGCCTGCGGTCCAGCTCCTCGAACACGCGGCTGATCAGCAGCTCTGTTTGGCCAGGATCCAAAGTTGGGGCCTTGAGGTTGGCCAAGCCGGCCTGCAAGGCTGCCAGTTGGCTGTACAGTTGCCGCGCTTGGGGATCGCTGGCCAGCCAGTCTTCCACCTGCCGCGCCTCTTGGGGCGACAATTCCCCATCCAGGTAGGCGCTCAACTGTTCAAAGCGCTCCTCCACCAGCGGCAGTTCTGGCTGGGAGTCCTCGCGGTCGGGGTTAAGGTTGCCGCGAACCATGGTCATTCACCATCGAGGTAGGGTTTTAGGGTGGATTGTAAGCGGGCGCGGGCGCGGGCAATGCGAGACTTAACGGTGCCCAAAGACACTCCTGTGATCTCGGCAATTTCCTCGTAGGCCATCCCCTGAATTTCCCGCAGCAGGATTGTCTGGCGAAAAACCTGAGGCAGGTCGCGGACGGCTTGGTGCAATTGCTCGTAAAACTCGCAGGTGGTGAGGTGCTCATGGGGGCTAGGGCTCTCGCTGGGCAGCTCCCATTCCACCTCACTGTCCCGCATCGAAATCGGGGCATCCAAAGAAAGGGGCTGCTGCTGCCGTTTGCGCTTGCGCAGCTCGTCATAGAACAGGTTGGTGGCAATCCGCCCCAACCAACTGCGAAACTTCGCCGGCTCCTGCAGCCGCTTTAGGTGGCGGTAGGCCCGGATCCAGACTTCCTGGGCCAGGTCGTGCCGGTCAGGCCAGTCGGGGGCCAGGTGGTAGAGCACCTTGTCCACATAGGCCTGGTGACGGCGTATCAGCTCAGCGAAGGCCTCGCGGTGGGGCCGGGATCCCTGCTGGCAGAGCAGCACCAGATCCACGTCAGCGAGCTTTTCGGGCCGCACAGGCACGTCCTTCACCCAGACCGACCAGCGCTGGCCACTGATGTCGCTGAGGGCAGCATCCATAGGTACCCATAGATTATCGAAGGACAACGACGGAGGGATCCCCTCCCAAGCAGAACCTCTGTTAGCTAGACGATAATGGCGCAGTTTGAGTTCCTCCCGCTCGGCCCCCACTCCCCAAACTCAAGGCAGCTGCAAAGGTTCCAGAGGCCGCAGCGGCTACAAGCTCTCGGATTTTGGGGCAGGGGACCCGACCTAGGGCGAACACTCTGCAGGATAGCCCTTGAGCCGGCGACTGGGCTACAGTGGGCTTGCGCTAGGGTCAACCGGCATGAATTCTGATGTCTCTGCTGCCCTCCTCTCCGAGCTCAAGGCGGTGCCGACGCTGGCCCAACTCTCAGCAGCCTCTCTGCAATGGTTGGGATCCCAGGTGAAGCTGCGGGATATTGCGGCAGGACAGGCGCTCTTGATGCAGGATGCCTGGGGCAACGTCGTTTATTTGATCCTCTCTGGCTGGGCCAAGGTGCGGCGGTCTGTGGGGATTCGCACAGCAGAAGGGACACAAGACAGCGCCCAAACCCTGGCTTTGCTCGGGCCGGGCGCTTGGGTGGGGGAAATGGCGGTGCTGGACGAAGCCCCCCGCTCGCGGGATGTGCTGGCCCTGACCCCGCTGCGGGCGGCCGGGATCCCGGCGGCCACCTTCAAGGCGCTGATGCTGCAGGAGCCGCACCTGTGTTATCGCCTGGCTTGCAGCCTCTCCCGCCGCCTGCGCCTGGCCAATTTGCAGGCCGATCTGGATCGACAAAGCCCCCCGCTGCGGGTGGTGCATGCGCTGGTACAACTGGCAGAGGCCTTTGGCGAGAAAACCGAGCAGGGCGTGCGCATTGTTTACCCTCCCCTCCAGGATTTGGCCGATATCAGCCAGGTCAGCCGGGAGGTAGCGGCGGCGGTGCTGGGCCGCCTGCAACAGCAAGGGGTGATTCAGGTGTTGCCGGAGCACCAGTCTCTGCTGCTGGTGCAGTACGCCAAACTGGTAGAGGCCACCCGCCTGCTCTAGGTGCATCCGTCCTGTTTTGGAGACTGCCCATGCGCCCCCGGCCCATCCCGCCCCGGCCCGGACAAGAATCCGTCTGGGACTACCCGCGCCCGCCCCGCCTGGAGCCAACCGCCGAGCGGGTGGAAGTTTTCTTTAATGGCGAGCTCATCGCCCACAGCTGCCGCTGCTACCGCATCCTGGAAACCAGCCACCCGCCCACCTACTACATCCCCCCCGCCGATGTGCGGCTGGAGTATCTCCGCCCCAGCGCCCGCACCTCCTTCTGCGAGTTCAAAGGATCTGCCCGCTACTGGACGGTGCAAGTTGGATCCCAGGTGGCCGTGGATGCCGCCTGGAGCTATCCGGATCCCAGCCCGGAGTTTTGGCCCATCCGCGACCACCTCGCTTTTTATGCGGGCCGCGTGCAGGAGTGCCGGGTGGATGGAGAACGAGTCCGGCCCCAGCCGGGAGATTTCTACGGCGGCTGGATTACCTCCAAGGTCGTAGGCCCCTTCAAGGGGGAGCCGGGGAGCTGGGACTGGTAGGCTCTAGGCAAGAGGGGATCCCTTTTGCCGAGGAAAAGGACTACAGTTAAGTCGATAGGGGTCAGGTGTCCAAAGACGCCTTGACGCGAGCAGGAAAGCGGACAAAAGCCATGACGGTGCGGGTGCCCCTCGACTACTACCGGGTTTTGATGCTGTCACCACGGGCGGACGAGCATCAGATCGAGCAGGCCTACCGAGAGCGGCTCGATCCCAAGCCGGGCGAGCGCTCTTGGCTGCTGGGGTTTTCGCCGCAGGCCGTGGAAGCTCGCGCTCAGCTTATTCAAGAGGCAGCCTCGGTGTTGCTTAACCCAGAGGCGCGACAAAACTACGACGAACACCTGACACCGGCGGATCCCACCCTGACGGTGGAAGAGCCCCTCTTGCCAGGAGTGCTGTGTTTGTATTGCGAAGTCGGAGAGTACCAAGCGGCCTTAGATTTGGCTCAACAGATGCTGGAGCAGGGCCACCCTGCCCGTTCTGACGCCATTTTGGCGCGGGCCATCGCCCGGTTGGAGCTGGGCCGGGAAGCCTGGCAACAGGGATCCTACGAAGAGGCGGCACGCTCTCTGCAGGCGGGCCTGGCGGAGCTGGAGGAGTATCAGGCTTTTCCGCAGCTGCAAGCAGAGCTCCGCCTTGATCTGGGCAAGCTGCGTCCCTACCGCATTTTGCAGCTCCTCAGCCTTGAGACTAGCGCCCCCGCCCAAATCGGCAAAGAGGCGCTTGCCGATCCTGTCCTGGCGCGGCAGCAAGGGCTTGCCCTCCTGAAAGCCATGCTGGACGAGCGGGGTGGCATTGAAGGAAGTGGGCAGGATGGCTCTGGCCTCAGCACAGAAGATTTCTTGCGCTTCATCCAGCGGGTGCGCCGTCACCTTACTCTCCAAGAACAGCAGGAGCTGTTTGAGCGAGAGGCCGAGCGTCCCTCGCTGGTGGCCGCCTACTTGGCCGTGCAGGTGTTGCTGGCAGCAGGCTATCTGGAAAAACGTCCGGCCTTGGTGCGGCGTGCCCGCGGCTACTTGGCCCGCCTGGCCCAGCGGCAGGATGTCCATCTGGAGCAGGCCATCTGCAGCCTGTTGCTGGGGCAGACCGAGGAGGCGCTTGACCATCTGCGCTCCAGCCAAGAAACAGAGGCCCTGCAGTTTATCGAAGAACACTCCGCCGGCTCCCCTGACCATCTGCCGGGTCTGTGCCGCTTCACAGAAAGGTGGTTTCAAGAGGAGGTGTTCCCAGAGTTTCGCGGCCTGGAAACTGCCCAAGCAACCTTGCAAGCTTACTTCGACAACCCCCAGGTTCAGGCTTACCTGGACGAGATGCCCAGTCGCGAGAGCTCGCCGGCGGGGACGCTATCTCCCCCATCTTTCCACCCCGCACCCCATTTGCCTGCTATGGTGGGTGGCCCACGCCTAACTGAGCAAACACAAGAATCGCCTCGCCCGCCCGCCCCCTTTCCGCGGGGAGGGACAGCGCCTCCTCCAGAGCCCCCGCGTATGTCCGATTTGCCCGCCTACCGGCGCGGCGAGGGGCCGGCCAAGCCCCCCTTCGAGGAAGGGATCCCACACGCCCACGAGTGGGGATCGCAGGAGGTGGAGCGTTACCGCCGCAGCCGCCTGGGATCCCGCCGTGGTCGGGGTGAGCGCCCTGCCATTCCCCTCGGCATCGGCTTGGCCGGAGTGGTCGGCGTGGGCATCCTCTCCCTGCTGGTGATCTGGCAGATGCTGAGGAGCCTGTTCACGCCGCCAGCGCCGCCGCTGGAGCAGCCCCAGGTGCAACTGGAGCAGCCGCCGGTTGCCATCGACGCTTCGGGCCAGCCAGAACCCACGCCTGAGCCTGAATTGACCGGCCCTCTGGCCGAGTGGCGGGGTGTGCGACAGGTGCGGGTGATTGCCAATGAGGGCATTAACATTCGCCAGCAGCCCAGCCTGACTGGGGCTATCGTCGGGGCCGCCCCGCGCCAAGCTTTGCTGCGGGTGGTAGAGGTGCAGGCTGGCGAAGGACAGGTGCCTGTCTGGTTGCGCGTTGAGCGAGAGGGGGCCCCAGGGGGATGGGTCGCTGCCCAATCCGGCTCAACCCGTCTGGTGGAGCGACTCTAAGCCTTTCCTGCTGCCAGCTTCCGTTCTCCTTTTGGGGGATAACCTGTCTCCCGTTTGCCTGCAGTGGATATTCTGCGCAATGCCCCGCTGGGAATCTACCTGGAAGAGCCGCGCACCTGGCTGCACCGCCTCGATCCGCGCGTGAAGCTGGCCTGGCTGCTCAGCTTTCTGCTCAGCCCAATTTTGGCTGGCAATGGCTGGCGCCTGGCCGTGGTGGCGGTTCTGTTGTTCTTGACGGTGGCAGCCCGCCTGCCGCGTCGGGTCTGGTCGGGCCAGCTCTCGCTGGTGTTAGCCCTCAGCCTGCTCACTTTTGGGATCACCAGCTTCGCTCCCGATGGGTTGGGGGTTTTCCCGCAGCCGCAGCGGCAGGACGCGCAGGTGGTGGGCTATGGGCTCATCCCCGGCTATGACGGGGGGGTGGAAGAGGGATCCCGCGCAGCAGCCAAGCGGGCCTGGCGGGAGCAAACCCGTGCCTGGCCGACTCCCTACCGCTACCGCTTGCTGCAGGTTTCCCTAGGGGAGCGAACCTTTCAGGTGTCCCGCCGTTCCCTGTCGGTGGCTTTGCGGCTGGGCACCCTCATCTTTACGCTGCTCTACGCCACCAATTTGTTTTTGCTGACCACAGCCCCAGAAGAGATCACAGAGGGGATCGGCCACCTGGTGCAGCCTCTAAAACGCTGGGGATGGCCAGTTGCGGAGGTGATCCTCACTCTCACCTTGGCGCTGCGCTTTCTGCCGCTGGTGATGGAGGAGGTGCAAAACCTGGTGCGGGCGGTGCGCACCCGCGATGTCCGCTGGGGATCCCTCAGCTTCCGGGGCGGGATCCAAACCCTGCTGGCTCTGGTGGAGCGCTTTTTTGAAAACCTGCTCCTGCGGGCAGAGCAGACAGCCATGGCCATGCAGGCGCGTGGGCTGACCGGCCCCGACCACCCCTTGCGCTGGCACCGCCTACACCTGCGGCAGCTAGATCGCGGGGCGCTGGCCCTGCTGCCCCTGTTTTGGCTGCTGAGGGCCTTGTCCCCCTGAGGCTACGGCCGGGGGACGCAGTTCCTTGCCAGCCAGCGGCAGGAGCAGCCGGGCAACGGAGCGCCCATCCCCAGAGGAATAGAAGGAGAGCTGCCCTCCCATCCGCTGCAGTAGCCGTTGGCACAGGCCAAGTTCCAGGCCGGGGCTCGCCGAGAGCGGCGATTGGAAGAGGGGATCGGCGTAGATGACCTGTTGCGGATCCCATTGCAAGGCCGTCAGCAGGTGGGGATCGAAGCTGCCCTGATCCACCACCAGCAGCTCTGCATAGCCCTCTGTGGCTTGGCTCCACAGATCCAGCCGCCCCCCCTCCGGGCTGCGCAAGGCAGCGGCCAGCAGCACTTCCCAGAGGATCATCTCCAATCGCCCGACATCGCCCTGGACGACGAGGCTGAGGTCGCCGTGGGCGCGCGGCCACAGCTTGCGTTTTTGGGTCAGGCCCTCCACTCGGCGCAGGCTTTTGCGCACCAAGGTTGCTAGGGGCACCGACAGCAACTGCGGCTGCACCTGCCACGTTTCCGTCTGCAACAGCGGCTCGGCGAAGACGGCCAGATCCCGCAGCTCCCTGCCGATTTCCACCACCTTTTGCCAGCGGGTGGCCTCATCTCCCCGGATGCCCGGCACTTGGCCAAGGCGGCGCAGGCCGTCCAGCAGGGCATTTTGCAGATCCAGCAGGCGGCGGTGCTTGTACCAATTCAACTCGCTGAGCACCTCCTGCCGCTCCTGCAAAGTTTGCACCCAAAGCAAGCGCCGCAGCGTCCAGCCACAGGTTTGGGCCATCAACGTCACAGCCGCCTGCTCCTCTGCCTCCCAGACTCTGTCCGCCTCTGCTCCCAGGATCAAAACCCCCAGGGGCTCCGGCAGCGAGGGATCCGTCTCCCCCAAGGGCACCAGCAGCCAGGATCCCAGGCCCACCGAGTTTAACCAGGCGCGGCTGGCAGCCGGGATCTGGTCTTGGGCAAGCGGGAGGGGACCCCTCGCCTGCAGCGCAGCGGCCAGCAAGGGATCCTGCCGATTGATCTCAGTGGGGCCGCTGGGGCAGAACTCGGGGGCAGCGGCAAAGGGCGGCTGCAAGCAGGCCCGGCTCTCCCCCGGCTGCCAACTGACCACCAGCGCCAAAGGGATCTGGAGGAGTTGGGCCGCCTGTTGGGCGATGGTGGCGTAGAGAGCCTCAGGGGTGGCCAGGTTTTGCAAAGTCAGACAAGTGGCGATCAGGCCGCTGAGCAAGTGCTCTTGCCGTTCCTGCCGTTGCTGAGACCGAAGTTGCCGCAGGAGCAATCCCACTTGTTGGGCAGTCCCGCGCAGCAGTTGCCGTTCTTCTCGGCTCCAAGCCCTTGGCCGCGGGTGGAGCACTAGGATCAGCCCTTCGGGGGTGGCAGTGCCGCTGGCGCCGGTATGAGTCAGCATGAGGGAGCGCACCCCCAAAGGGGCCAGTTCTTGCCGCCAGGAGAGCAGGCGCAGATCCTGGTCGTAGTTTTCCGCCGCCACCACCTCGCTGCGCAGCAGATCCTGCCAGTCTTGCTCGCTTAAGGAGCTGAACTGCGGCGGCAGAGCCTGCTTGCCCTCGCTGCGGTACTCGGAGAAGAGGCGGGGGTTCGGCCTATCGGGATCCACTGTCAGGACGGCCACCGCACTGGCTTGCAGACGCTGGCCCAGGCCGACGACGGCTTGCTGGAGAGCCTGCGGCAGCTCCGCCGGGTTGTAAAGCGAACGGCCCACCTGCTGCACAAACTCTTGCTCGTCGGCCAACTGGCGGATGCGGCGATCCAGATTTTCCAGGGGGGCGGCTAAGGCCAGCCCATTGGCGGCGGCGGCCACCAACTGGCGCTCCACAGCTTGCCAGGTGCGGGGCACATCCGATTGCACCCAAATGAACCCCAGCAGATCTTTCTCCAGCAAGATGGGGGCGGCCAAGGCCGCCTGGGCCCGCAACTGCTGCATCAGCTTGAGGGGGATCTCGGAGCGGGTCGTCCCTGTGCCGCCTACCACCACCTGGCCATCGGCGAGGGTGTAGTACATATCTCCCAACTCCCGCAGCGAAAGGCCGCCATCTCCTGGCGACGCTGCTCCTGCTTTGGCCTCTTTGGACATGGGGGCAGGAGTAGGTGGCTGGCTGGGTCTAGAGGCGCTTCCATGGGGAACAAACCGCCCCCGGCTGCGCTCGTGCCAGTACACCTGGATATGGACGGCGCCCAGGCAAGTCTGCAGCTCCTGCCTCACCAGGCTGACCCGTTCCTGCAGGGATCCCGCCTGGCATATCGCCGTTCCCAGCCTCAGGAGCGAATCCTCAAGGCGTTTTTCGCTCTGCTGCCTCCAGGCATTTTCCAGCTCCTGCAAAGAGGCGGCCAACTGGCCCAGCAAAATCCCCAGGAGCGCTTTCTCTTCCTCGCGGGTGGTAACCCCCCACATCTGGGATCCCAGCATCAGGATCCCCAGGCAGCGCCGCCGCCCTGCTGCTGAAAAGGGGTAGATGAAGCAGCCTTGGATCCCGCCCAGGCGCCTGGCTTCCCGCTGCCAAAGGCCCATGCGCGGCTCCTGGGAAAGATCGGGCACGCTGATGGGCCGCTGCTCGATCACCACCTGCTCCAAGATCTCCCCCGGCTGCAGGGGATGCACCCCTCGCAAGAGAGTTGGCTCCTCCACAAGGCTAAACCCTCCCTGACCCAGCAACTGGTGATTTTGATAGTCATAAAAGGCCAGCCAGATCAGCGGCGCCCCAAACACCGCCTTGACATACTCCAGCGTGAGCTGAATGAGGGCATTGGCATCGCTCTGCTCCCGCATCTGTTGCAAGGTTGCCTGTAGGGCAACTAGGGGAGAGATGGCCCCAGCTCCACTGGAAGAATAGGGGGAAGGAGGTTGAACCATGGCCCGACGTGGGTTATGCAGGTTTCTGCAGAGGGAAAGCGGCCGCAGCTTTCTCTTGGCCCACCTTAGCCATGCCGTTACTTGGGCGTCAGCCCCTCTCCCAGGAAAGGGGAAGCCCCTCTTGAAAATGGGGCTGCTGGGGAACCTAGGCCCTTTTCAAGGAGCTGGGAGCCGGGACCCGCGCAGTTTGGAGGTGTTGGTGACCAAGCTCTGCACAAAGCGTTGCAAGCGCTGGCGTAGGTTTTCGTCCTTGAGGTTGCCCTGCTCATCGAAGGCGCTCCAAGCCCGACCAATGGCAATCTGCTCCGGGATCGCCCAGCCATGCACCCACCGCACAATTAAACGCATCTGGTTGAGGGTATTGCTGTTGCTCTCACCGCCCAAAACGCTGATCAGCCCGAAGACCTTGCCCTCTAAGTGTTCAAAGCTCAAGAGATCGAGAGCATTCTTCAGGCTGCCGCTGATGCCGCCGTGGTACTCAGGGCTAGCCAGGATGATCCCATCGGCCCGCTTCATTGTTGCCCGCAAAACCTCCACGTCGGGATAGTCCGGGTAGGATTCCGAACCATCGGCAAAGGGCAACTTCATTTGCCGCAGGTCGAGGATGTGCAAGAGAAGCCTCAACCTCTCAAACTCGCACCGCACCACCTCTAGCGCCTGATAAGTCAAAGAATTGGGCCGCAAGCTGCCGCCGATGGCCACGAAACAAGCTCCAGAGGCTTCAGCCATGACGGCTTGCCAATCGACAGTAGGGGCTTGCAGGGTTGAAGGAGACATAAGCCAGGCTCCTGAGCAGACATTAGTTATGCTTCAAACAATCATAACTCATACTAAATCTGCATTGTAAAGATTTCTTTAGCCGTCTTGCTGAATAAGGCTGACGCATTGCCGAAGCGTCGCGCAGCGATAACAGCCGGATTCTGCTTCGGAGCTGGGATCTGGATATCTCCCAGCAGGGGAAGCTGGGGCCAGCGGATTACATGTAGCAGGTTGGAAAAATCATCTCGCCAGAGGGGATCCCCAGCTTGGGGCAAAAGGGGCTGCCAGGGATCCCAGTCTTGCCGGCCACCAGGGCTTTTGGCCATCAGCACCCAGTGGGAAGGGGCTAGCCCTGCCCGGCGCTGGGCGGCGGTGAGCTCTTCATGGGCTTGCTGCCAGGCGGGAAGCCGCAATGCTCTTGCCAAGGCGGCCAGCACTGGCGCCAAGTCCAGGTGGCGGTTGGTGATGTTAAAGAGCAGCCAGCCCTGGGGCTTGAGCTTGCGGAGGTAGAGGGTCAGGGCCTCCTGGGTAAGCAGATGCACCGGCACGGCGTCGGAGCTGAAGGCATCTATCACCATCAGGTCGTAGCTGCCATCGGGGATCCCTTGCAGGCGGAGCCGGGCATCGCCCAAGATCACCCGCACCTGCGCCCGCCGGCTGGCCCAATCGAGATAGGGGAAGTAGCGGCCCGCCCAGTCGGCCACGGTGGGATCCAACTCGAAAAACGTCCACTCATCCCCTGGCTCGGCGTAGGCGGCCAAGGTGCCGATCCCCAGCCCCAGCACCGCCACCTGGGCCGGAGAAGAGGGCGGCTGCGCCCGCCACCGCTGGAACACCTGACCCACCGGCCCCTCGCGGGAAAAATAGGTGAGCGGCTCCAGGGCCTTTTGGGGATCCAGGTTTTGGCTGCCGTGCAGGGTGGTGCCGTGGAGCAGGCTGCGGAGGGATCCGTCCTCAGCGTGGTATTCCACAATCCGGTGGAGGCCAAAGGCGCTGCGCTCCTCGGCCACCACCTGGAGCCCCGGCGGCAGCCAGGTTTGTCCTAGCAGCAACACTAGACCCATCCCTGTTCCCACCCAGCGCCTTCTGCTGCCTTCTCCTACAGACCCCAGAAGGGCCATCCCCAGAGCCAAGCCCCCAGCGGCTCCAAGGCGAAAGAGCGCCTGAGGACGAAAGCCCAACAGCAACAAAGGCAAGAGCAACCCCAGCCCTAGCGACAGGCCCAGCCGCCTTCCCCGTGCCGCTAAGGCCGCCAGCGACACCCCCAAGAGCAGGGGGTACTCCAGTAAGGTCTCAAACATCTGCGGCGCCAGCAAAGCGGAGAACAGCCCTCCCAAGCTGCCTCCCACAGCCAGCCACAGGTAAAACTGCGTCAACTGCTGGGCGGGTGGACGGGATCTGGCCAACTGACTGTGACAGGCCCAGCTCACCAGGCCAAAAGCCCCCAGATGTAGCGGCAACACCCAAAACCAAGGTCTCGCCCAGCCCAGAACCTGGGCCCCTAGCGCTCCACAGGCCAGCAGAGCCGTTGTCCCTAAAGCCAAGTCATTGGGGTAGAGGCCGCCGAAGGCCAGTATGAAGGTCATGAGGTAAAGGCTCAGGGGAACGGCCCACAGCAGGGGCACCGCCGCCACGTCGGTGGTCAAGAGGGTGGTGGCCGCCACCAACAGGCCCGCCGGCAAAAAGGCCCAGCCGGCCCAGCGCCAACGCTCCCGCCAGGAGACGGGGGGGATCTCCTCCACGGGATCTCCCCTCGGGAAAGTCACCTCCCGCCCGTTCAGCATGAGCCCCACCCCACCCAGCAGCACCAGCGCTGCGACCAGAGCGTAGGATCCCGTCCACAGGTGGGTTTGCCCCGACAGAGACAACCGCGGCTCCAAGAGCAGCGGATAGCCCAGCAGCCCCGCTAGGCTGCCGGCATTGCTGGCCACGTAGAGCCCGTAGGGATCCCTTTTCGCCTCTCCCAGCGCCCGCTGCAGCAACGGCGTCGTCCCCGACAGGAGAAGCAAGGGTACTCCCGCCCTTGCTGTCAAGTCAGCCAACAGAGCTAGGGAAGGGAAGACCCCTTCCAGTTGGCCAGGGATCCCAAACTGAAAGGGCAAAAACTTCAGCCCCGCCAGCAGGAGGATCCCGTGCAGCAGCACGCCCCAGCCGGGAGCGAGCCCTCGCCCCAGCCGGTCTGCCCACAGGTAGCCCAGCAGCAAAGCGAGCTGGAAAAAGACCAGGCAGGTATTCCAAACCAGGGGGGATCCCCCCCAGAGCGGCAGCAGCAATTTGCCCACCAACAACTGCCCCCAAAAAAGGCAAAAGGCGCTGCCGAACAACGTGAGGCCAACCAGCAAAACCACAGCCGTGCCCCCAACCCCTGGCTGTCAGTTCTAAGAAGCTTGGATGCCGGTGCTGGATTCAGGGGCGGATCCCAGCAGCCGCGAACCTCCGCCCGCCCAAGGGAAGTTGCAAACCCAGCTCAGCGGCTCATCACCTGTAGGGGAAAGCGTTCGGCCAACTCCCCTTCCACCTTGGGTAGCCATTCTTCTTGGAACACCCACACCTGGCCCTGCTGCACGCGGCCATCCGGGTTTTGTGTTAGCTCCAGCCAATAGACAAACTGATCCCCCCGCAGCACCACGCCTTGGGTGGCCAGGGCAAGACTGTAGCCGGGATTGTTGGCCAAGGCTTCAGGGGCCGGGTAGCGGATCACCTCCACCGCCCGATCCAAATCGGCGGCGATCTCCGGCCCGTAGATCTCGCGAATGGCTTGGAAAAGATCCTCTGCCGTCAGCCCTTGCGGGCGAAAGAAGGTCATGCGCTCCGAGCGAATCGTCTCCCGATCCAGCGGGTTGATGATCCGGCCCGGCGGGGCCACCGAGGCCAAAAAGGTAAATCGGGATCCATCCGGCTCCACGCGGTGAATGTTCAAGGTTTCGCCTGGGCGGGGCCGCAGCACAGGATTATTTCTCACCCAGGCCGCCGCTTGATCCGGCGATTGCCCAGGGATCCCCCATGCCGCCGATGGAAGGCCCACCACTGCCCAGCAGGCTATGGCCAAACCGATTGCGTCAGCGGGACGGAGTCCTTTCGCGTCGTCGGGACGCAGTCTTCTACCCCGGCCCGACAAAGTCCTTCCCCAGCTCGCGCCCAGGATTGGCCACGGATTACAATGCACCTTCTCAATCCTCCGGACAAACAAGACAAAATGCAAAACGAAAGGCGAAAATAATGTCCACAAAAAGCTAGAAGTTAACAGGCGGGCGTAGACAAGGCGACGTTTACCTCGGAGCGCACCCCGCTCTACCCATGTCTAGTGTATCTGGAGAGCGCAGCGGGATCGTTGCGCCTCAGCGCGAGCATTGCGGCCAATAGTGGCAAGGAGGCTTTGGCGAAATCCCCAAATCTCCGGGGTCACATCCCGCAAAACGTAAAAGATACCTTAAGATTAACGGTAAGCAAATCTCACACGCATCAGGTCAGCACCTCAGGAGGTAACCGATGGCTCTCGTTCCCATGCGGATCCTGCTGGATCATGCCGCCGAACATGACTACGGCATTCCGGCTTTCAACGTTAACAACATGGAGCAGATTCAAGCAATCATGCAAGCTGCCCATGAAACCAACAGTCCAGTCATCCTGCAAGCCTCTCGAGGGGCGCGCAAGTATGCGGGCGAGCACTTTTTGCGCCACCTGATCCTGGCGGCAGTGGAAACCTATCCCCACATTCCCGTCGCCATGCACCAAGACCACGGCAACAGCCCCGCCACCTGCTACTCCGCCATCCGCAACGGCTTCACCAGCGTCATGATGGATGGCTCCCTCAAAGAAGACGCCAAAACGCCGGCCAGCTATGAGTACAACGTGGCCGTTACTGCCGAGGTGGTGAAGGTGGCCCACGCTGTCGGCGTGAGCGTGGAAGGAGAACTGGGCTGCCTGGGATCCCTGGAGACAGGCCGCGGGGAAGCAGAAGATGGCCACGGCGCTGAAGGGGCCCTCAGCCACGACCAACTGCTCACCGATCCGGATCAAGCCGTGGACTTTGTGGAGCAAACCCAAGTGGATGCGCTGGCTGTGGCCATCGGCACCAGCCACGGCGCCTACAAGTTCTCCCGCAAGCCCACGGGCGACATTCTCGACATGGAGCGCATCGCCGAGATCCACCGCCGCCTGCCCAACACCCACCTGGTGATGCACGGTTCCTCGTCGGTGCCCAAGGAGCTCATCGACATCATCAACCAGTACGGCGGCTCCATTCCCGAAACCTACGGTGTGCCGCTGGAAGAAATTCAGCGGGGCATCAAAAACGGAGTGCGCAAAGTTAACATCGACACCGACAACCGTCTGGCCATCACGGCTGCGGTGCGCCGCGCCCTGGCCGAGAATCCGAAGGACTTTGATCCCCGCTCTTTCCTCAAGCCTTCTATCAAGGAAATGCAAAAAGTGTGCGCCGAGCGCTACATCGCCTTCGGCTGTGCCGGCCACGGCACCAAAGTCCCGGTGGTTACCCTGGACGAGATGGCGGCCAAGTATGCTTCTGGCGCTTTGGCGGCTCAGGTGAAGAAGACGGTTGCGGTCTAGCCCTCACACCCAGCCGCTGCAGCCCAAAGGTTCTAACTCAATATCGACAGGTGAGGGGATCCTTTGTGGATCCCCTTTTGCTTTGGAGGAACTTGATGCGTTTTGCCGGTCAGGCAGCTTTTGCTACAGAAGGTTTGTCCGCTTCGACTTGCTGGTTCAGCAACGCCAAAGTCAGGCGATCCAGCATTTCCAAGTCGGCCTCAGAGTAGCGCCGCTGAAAGAGCAGCTCGTTGATGAGGTTTTCTTGCTGCAAACTGAGAAAGCCGCTGCGGAAAACTTGCTCCACGATTGCTTCGATACTAAGGGCCGGAGCAACAGGGAGAGAATTCAAAGAGGCATTCATGGTCGTTTCCGTTTGAGAGGGTTCGTTCGAGAGTTCCCGATTACTTGTGCCGAGGAACGAGATAGCGCTGCTCGATCTGCTCCCTCCAGGAACGGGCGACCTCAGTCTGCAGCTTGTCTACAGCAGAAGCATCGTCCTGCCACTTGAGGGAAACCCCCAGTAGCTCCCCCATGGGAAAGTGCTCGCTCAGCAACGCCGCCAAGCGGTAAGTACGGTAATCTAGCGTTAGATCTACACCAGCTTGCATCTGTATTTCCTCCGCATTTCCAACGTTTACGTCCCCATCATAGCCCAAATATCCGTAAAAAAACGGAAAACACCGAGAATCCACGTACGCGATTTCTAGGATTTTTCTACGCCATTTGGCGGATAGCGGCGGGGATCCCACGGAGCTGTGGGGTGAGTTCAGGGATCCCAGCTCAGCAGAGCCGCGGTTGCGGCGGCCAGGGTGGCGGCGTTGAAGGGCTTGCTGGTGAGGTCATTGGCTCCCAGCCGAGCAAAGAGGCAGCCCGGGCATCCCTGATCCCAGGAGTTCTCTGGATTACAGGGATCCCCTCTATTGCCGCCCGGAGGTCGGAACCTAGTCGGCGTCTTCGTTGCTCACAAAACCTGGGTTGTCCGGGGATCCACTGGGTGCGGGCGATTCCAGGGCGTGTTTGAGGGCATGCCAGGCCAGGTTGGCGCACTTGATGCGTACCGGGAACTGGGCAACTCCCTTCATGGCATTGAGGGAGCGGTACTCCCGCGGAAACTCTTCGCCGCCGCGCATCATGGCCTGGAAGCGCTCGACCAACTGCAGCGCTTCGGGGATGGTGCGCCCGCGCACGGCATCGGCCATAAGATCGGCAGAAGCCAGGGCAATGGCGCAGCCCTCTCCCTCAAATTTGATATCGGCAATCCGCTCCTGGCCGGGATCCAATTGCAAGGTGAGGTCGATGGTGTCGCCACAGGAGGGGTTATGGCCGCGTTGGCGACGATGAACCGGATCGACCCTGCCGAAGTTGCGGGGCTTTCTGTAGCGTTCCAGGATGACTTGCTGATAAAGTCCGCGCAGGTTGTCGAGAGGCATTGTCGTTCCCGCTTGGTCGCTGCTTGGGCCAGAGCCCTATCCCCACCCTCCAGGGGCTACGGCTCCTTCCGGCCAATCTGGCTAGGCCCAAGCTAACTAACTTAATCTTAACCCTGTTCTCTGGGCTGCAACGGCGGGGCAAGGCAGGGCCTCCTCATCTCCCAGATCAAGCGGGTGGATTTCGACGGCTGCCCCGCCCAGTTCTGCCGGAACCTGCTCCCTCCACCGGCAGCAGGGTAGGTCTTGGGCGGGGGCTGGCGGCCTTTTTCGCTGACCAGCAGGGCAACACGCCCAGGTGCCCAAAGTAGCTGCGACAGGCCGGGGGCCTCCAAGGCAAGTCCTAAAAAAGCCAGTTGCAGTAGAGTCTAACGGTGCCGTTTGGGACGGAAGAGGTGGGCGTGGTCAGGGCTGTAGAGCCGCGAGCGGGCCGAGCCGGCTCCTGCCAAGCCCCGTAGGGCGGGACTGATGAGGTAGAGCACGGTGCGCTCTAGGCCGGCTTGCCGGGTGAGGGCCGCCATCTCCGCCAGGGATCCCAGCCAGATCCGCTCGTCCGGCCAGCCCAGACGGTAGCAGATGGCCACAGGGGTATCGGCGGGATAGTGGGTCATTAGATCCGCCTGGGCCTGTTCCACATGGCGGGCGCTCAGATACAGACACAAAGAGGCGCGGTGGGCCGCCAGGCTGGCCAGGGCTTCTGCTTCCGGCACGCGCGTCCGACCGCTGGCGCGGGTGAGGATGACCGTCTGCACCAGCTCCGGCACCGTTAGCTCCACCTGCAAACGGGCGGCTGCCAGTTGAAAGGCGCTCACCCCCGGCACGATCTCAAAGGGGATCCCGGCCTCCGCCAGCCGAATCAGCAACTCGTGCAGAGCGCCGTAAAGAGACGGATCCCCATCCTGCAGCCGCACCACCCGCCGCCCCGCCTTAACCCGCTCCACCATCTGGGGCAGCAGCGTTTCCAAGGTGAGGGAGCGCGTGTCGATGGCCTCCACGTCGGGGCGACAATGGGCCAGCAGCCCCTCCGGCACCAAAGAGCCGGTATAGAATACTACATCTGCTTCTGAGAGTACTCTCTGGCCGCGCAGGGTAATCAGCTCGGGATCCCCAGGGCCGGCGCCGACAATGTGCACCGGCCAGTAGGACGAAGTCGGTTGGCTCATCGGGTTTCTTCCCACCCTAGCAGCAGAGGGCTACCCCCGAGGATGGGATCCCCTGCAGGCTCTGTCCCTTGACTTGGCCTGTATTATGTGTAGTACAATAGAATACAGGCTGCCTGGGCAGAGGGTTGCGCGCTTTTGCGTGCCACGGGCGAGCAGGGAGGACATGGGAGTTGTAGCGCAGCGGCTGGATGCCCGCGGGATCCCAGGGGTGGATCATGGGGTTGTGCTGAGGTTGGCGATGCCCTTGGCGCTCAGCACTGGCATTCAGGCGCTGATGGGCATAACCGACACCTGGTTTATCGGCCAGATCTCCAGCCAAGCCTTGGCCGGGATGAACGCCGCTTGTTTGCCCACCCAAGTGGCCTTGACCCCTTTCATGAGTCTGGGGCGAGCAGTGCAAACCTTGGTGGCGCAAACCTACGCCGGCGGAGATCCGAAGGGGGCCTCTCGCTATGCCTGGTCGGGAGTTGAGCTGGGGTTGGGCCTATTGCCCCTTTGTGGCCTCTTGTCGCTGTTGGGGAGCTTGCTGTATTCAGGGCTGCCCCTGCCGGCGGGGGTGGCGGAGCAAGCGGCAGATTATTGGCAAGTTCGCGTTTGGGGGGGATCCGCTCTCTTGGGCAGCTTTGCCTTGGCGGGTTTTTTTAACGGCATTGGTTGCACCTGGATCACCCTGTGAGTGGCTGGAGCGTGCTGTTCAACGGCATCCTCAATGCCCTGTTCATTTTCGGCCTGGGCTGGGGGATTGCCGGAGCCGCCTGGGGCACGATCCTGTCGGAATACGGGGAGCTGGCCCTTTACCTGCTGCTGTTTCTCTCGGCCTGGATCCAGCGCGACTACGCTACGGGGCAAACCTGGCTTTTGGCTCACAAGTCCCTGCGGCCCTTGCTGCGGCTGGGCCTGCCGATGGGGATCTACGCTTTGGCGGACATGAGCTCTTTCACGGTGTTTCAGTTGCTGCTGGGCCAGTTGGGGGCTGTGGAGGGGGCAACGGCCCACCTGTGTCTGATGTTGTCTCGCTTTGCCTATTTGCCGGCCCTCGGCTTGGAACAGGCGGCAACCGTCCTGGTGGGCCAGGCCGTTGGCGCCGGGCAGCCGGCTTGGGCGATGCGCTTGGGGAATGCGGTGATAGCCTGGACGGTCGGCTACATGGCCGTGATCGGCGGCGGGCTGGCGCTTTTTAGAGAAGCCTTGCTCGGCCTGTTCGTGGTCGGGACAGATGCCAACGCCGCGGCGATTGTGGAGTTGGGGGGGAGGCTTTTGCAGATCATCGCGGTTTCGTTTCTCTTCGATGGCATCAACTTCTCTGCCGCGGGATCCCTGCGCGGCGCGGGAGACGTGCGGGCCCCCATGGCGATCATGCTCGGGATGAGCTGGCTCTTTTTCTTGCCTTTGGCGCAGATGCTGATCTTTTCCCACAGTTGGATCCCCTTCCTGCCGGGGTTGGGATGGGGGGCTGTGGGGGGCTGGTTGGCCATGCTGATCTATGTCGCCGGCTTGGCCGGCCTGTTGCTCAGCCGCTGGCGCAGTCGGGTGTGGCAAAAGGCGGCTCTGCGTCAGGGCCATCGCCATAGTGAGTTGAGCTAGCGCGCCAGCTCAAGGCGCTGCTGGAGAATTTGCTCGGCCAGCACCAGATCCCAGGGGGTGGTTAACTTCAGGTTAGACTCCTCCCCTTCCACGATGTAAACCGGCCAACCCAGCTTCTCGAATAGGGCTGCGTCATCGGTTACCTGCCACCCCTGGGCCAGCGCCTCCCGATGGGCTTGCCACAACAGCGACAGGCGAAACCCCTGCGGCGTTTGGGCTGCCCACAGCCGGCTGCGCTCCGGTGTCGATTGGATTTGGATCCCCTTGGGGCCGGTCTCGGTGACCTTGATCGTGTCCTTGACAGGGATCGCCGCAATCAAGCCGTCCACCTGCTCCAAGGCAGCGCTGCAGCGATCGAACAATTCAGGGGTGGCCAAGCAGCGGGCCCCATCGTGAATCAATACCCGCTCCACCGTTCCCCGCCCATAGAGATACTCCACCCCCCTGTAAACCGACTCCTGCCGCGTCGCCCCCCCTTGCAGAAGCTGCACCGGCGTGGCCAGCTCGATGGACGCCAGGATCTGCTCTATGGCCGGCCAGTCGCCGGGCTGAGAGAGAATGCCGATCCACTCGATGGAACGGGCCCGATCCGCCGCCTGCAACGTCCAAGTCAAGATAGGCTGGCCCAAAAGGGGCAGCAACAGCTTGTTGACCGCCGCCCCCATCCGCTTGCCGCTGCCAGCCGCCGGGATCAACAGGTGCATGGGATCCAAAAGCGCATCCAACCGGATCCCAGTGTACTGCTCAACTCAACCTTCCAACTCTCCCGAAGCAGTGACAAAGTCAGGGTAGGCAATGTTGCCGTGCTCGCCAATATCCAAGCCGGCCAACTCTTCTTCTGCCGACACGCGCAGACCGATGGTGCCCTTCAAAATCAAAAACAAAGCCAGACAACAGATAAAAGACCATCCTCCCAGGGCAATAACCCCCAGAATCTGTACCGGCAACACCGCCCAAGTCACCCCCGCTTCCGCATGGGCAAACCACGGGATCCCTGCAGCAATGACCCCCCAAGCGCCGCACACCCCATGTACCGACACCGCCCCCACCGGGTCATCCACCTTCAAGGTGCCCTCGATAAACAGCACCGACAACACCACCAACACCCCGGCCACCGAGCCGATAAGGATTGCCCCCAAAGGATGAACAGTGTTGCAAGGAGCAGTAATGCCCACCAGCCCCGCCAGTGTCCCATTGGCTGCAAACGTCATGTCCGGCTTGGTAAAAATGGCCCAGGAAGTACAGAGAGCGCCGATGGCTCCTGCCGCCCCGGCCAAATAGGTATTGAAAGCAATCCAGCCAATATCAGGAATCGCTGCCGTTGTAGAGCCGGCATTAAAGCCAATCCAGCCCAGCCACAGGATCAACGCCCCCAACATGCCCAAGGGTAAGCTATGCCCGGGAATAGCCCGCGGCTCCCCATTGGGACCATACTTGCCCAAGCGCGGCCCCAACACCAAAGTTCCCGCAAAAGCTGCAGCCCCACCCACCAAGTGCACCACCCCCGACCCGGCAAAGTCAATGTAGCCCAGGTTTTCCAGCCAGCCGGCTGTACCACCGTTGTAGTCGGCAAACAGGCCATTCCAGGCCCAGCCCCCGGAAATCGGGTAGATCGCCCCAGAGATGACGATGGAGTAAATCAAATAAGCCAAAAAGCGGGTGCGTTCCGCCATTGCCCCGGAGACAATGGTGGCAGCGGTGGCGGCAAACACCAGTTGGAAACAGAAGAACGTGAAAGGCCAAGCATCGTTTTGACTGCCGGCTTCAGCTCCCTGTTGCCAGTTGAAAAAAAACCAGTTGGTGCCCAAAAAACCGGCCACATGGGATCCGAACATCAGCCCAAACCCCAAAAACCAAAAAGCGCAGGCCCCGAAGCAGAAGTCCATCAGGTTCTTCAGGACAATGTTGGTAGCATTTTTAGCCCGCGTGAAGCCTGCCTCCACCATGGCAAAGCCCGCCTGCATGAAAAACACCAGCGCCCCGGCCACCGTTGTCCAGACGATGTCGGCGTGGTATTGCTGAGTTTTCAGTAAGGTTTGTAGCTCAGCCCAAGCCTCGGGTGGGAGAGCCTGTTCCAGAGCCGTGAGATCCGTCTGGGCCAGAGCAGGCGGGGCAACCAAACTTCCCAACCCCAGCAAAGCTCCAATCCCCAGCAGGACTTTCCCCCCTGTCCTCAAACCCAAAAGGATCCCCTGCCGAAGACGAGAGAAAACAGTCTCACCTATCTGACTTTTCATCTCGATTCCAAGTCCCACACCTCGATTTTGAGCTATTTCTCCCCTCCTACCCGTAACCACCTACACCAATGCCACCAAATACATCAACAAGCCACAAAAGAGAGGGCCAGACCTGACCCCCTCTCTTGATTTTCAGTCCTGTGTCGCTCAGATCCGACAGCCTCCCGTCGAACCGAGCGCAACAGCTCAAGCTCCCTCCACCTCGGTGGCAGCAGTAACGAAGTCAGGGTAGGCTATGTTGCCGTGCTCGCCCACATCCAAACCGGCAATCTCTTCCTCGGCGCTGACGCGCAAGCCAACAGTTACCTTGAGGATTAAAAACAGGATTAGACAGGTGATGAAGGGCCAGAAGAAGAGAGCGAGAGCGCCTACCACCTGCACGCCGAACTGTGCCCAGGTAACCTCTGAATTGGCGTGAGCAAACCAAGGGATCCCTGCTGCCAACACCCCCCAGATACCACAGGTGCCATGCACGGAAACCGCGCCCACTGGGTCATCAATTTTCAGCGCCGTATCCAAAATCACCGCGGAGAGCACCACGAGGATTCCGGCCACCGAGCCAATGATCAAGGCCCCCAGCGGATGAACTGTATTGCAAGGGGCAGTGATGCCCACCAAGCCCGCCAGCACCCCGTTGGCGACAAAGGTCATATCCGGCTTGCCAAAATGAACCCAAGAGGTGAACATCGCCCCAATTGCTCCAGCCGAAGCTGCCAGCAGCGTATTCATGGCAATCCAGCCAATATCGACAGAGGCTGCAGTGGTGGAACCGGCATTAAACCCGATCCAGCCCAAGGCGAGGATAAACACCCCCAACATCCCCAGCGGCAGGTTGTGGCCAGGGATCGCCCGCGGCTCTCCATTAGGGCCGTACTTGCCAATGCGAGGGCCAAGCGCGATCGCACCTGCCAAGGCCGCAGCGCCCCCTACCAAATGCACCACCCCCGATCCAGCGAAATCAATGTAGCCCAGATTTTCCAGCCAGCCGGCTGTGCCGCCGTTGTAGTCGCCGAACAGCCCGTTCCAGGCCCAACCCCCAGAGATGGGGTAGATTAGCCCAGAAATAACGATGGAGTAGATCAAGTAGGCCAAGAACTTAGTGCGCTCTGCCATCGCTCCGGAAACAATGGTGGCGGCGGTAGCGGCAAACACCATCTGGAAGACAAAGAAAGTAAAGGGCCAGCCATCTGCCTCGTAAGCCTGCTGCCAGCCAAAAGCAAACCAGTCAGTGCCGAAGAAGCCAGCACTTTTGCCGAACATGAGGCCAAACCCGATGAACCAGAAGGCGCAACAGCCCATGCAGAAGTCCATCAAGTTCTTCATCATGATGTTGGCGGCATTCTTGGCGCGGGTAAAGCCCGTCTCCACCATGGCGAACCCTGCCTGCATGAAGAACACCAAGGCCGCCGACACGATCGTCCAAACAACGTCAGCGTGTTTCTGAACTTCCTCGGCCTCTTGAGCAAAGGCAGTTCCCTGGCCGAATAGAAAGACCAGCGCAGCCATTAGAGCAGCAGTCAGACTCCACCTGGCCGGTCGCCAGAGCCACTGGGGCACCTGGCTCTTGAGCTTTTGGATCATTGTTGTACTCATGCTTTTCGACTCACCTAAAGGGACAGTACTTCTCAAAAGACGTTACCCGGAAAGTGGGGCAAGAACACCTCATCAGAGATACAGCAAAAGAGACATGCAGCAAACCCCCACAAGGCTCAGGACGGGTAGCCCAAACCCCAAAGATCCCTCCTTACAGGGCATCTTGGTTGAGTTCGCCAGTGCGGATGCGGATGGTTTTTTCGACGGGGCTGATGAAAATCTTGCCGTCCCCAATTTCGCCGGTGCGAGCCGCTGCAATCAGCTTCTCCACCACCGTATCCACCAGGTCATCTTCGACCACGATCTCCACTTTCAGCTTTTGTAGGAACTCTACCGTGTACTCGGATCCCCGGTAACGCTCGGTTTGTCCCTTTTGCCGGCCAAAACCCCGTACTTCACTTACGGTCATGCCGACAATCCCGGCATTGACCAAAGCAATTTTGACCTCATCCAACTTAAATGGCCGGATCACCGCCTCGATTTTTTTCATCTGCCTCCTGCACCCTGAACAGTTCCGCTAATTTCTAACACTACCAACACCTGTGAATTGTAAAAACGGATACATTTTTTATCTCCTACTGAAGATGCTTACCACTCTGGGTTGGCTCCCGTCAAGACTGGAAGGTCAAGCTTAAGCTACCCTAACGGGAGGAAGTCTCCGATGGGGTCTCACCAACATCCACGGGCGGCTGAGGGCTAAGAGAGGCCAAGCTGGCTGTAATGAGCGCTACCGCAAGCCACCACAGCATTTGTACCTGGGGACGATACCAGATGGTATCCACCAAGCCGTGGACCATCATGCCGGTGCAAGCAGCCAAGCCCGCTGCCACCCACAGACCCTGGGGATCCCGCAAGTTGAGCAAAGTTTTCCAGCATCTCCAGCCGTGATCCCAGAGCACCAAGAGGAACCAGGCGAAAGTTAAGGAGCCGATGAAGCCAGTCTCCACGGTGAGCTGCAGCGGCACCGAATAGGCTCCGAGGGCGCTGAAGTTGCCTCGTTGGTAGAGGGGATAGACGCGGTTAAAGGCAACATTGCCGGGGCCGATCCCCAAGATGGGAAAGTCGCGGATCATGTCCAAGACCGCCGCCCAGACATTGAGGCGAAAGTTGTTGCTGGTGTCTAGCCGCCCCCAAAAAAGGCTCTGCACCCGCAGCCGCAGGGAGCGTACCGTCAGGATCCCAAGCAACAGAGCAGCCCCCCCTCCACTCAACAGAACCGGCAAGGCCCAACGCCGCCAACGAGCCGGCAAATCGACAGAATGCCACTGTGCCAACAGCACGGCCATCAGGGTGAGCATGGCCAGCCCCCCAATCCAGGCGCCACGACTGTAGGTGAGCAACAGGCAAATCAGGTTCACCGCCGTCGTAAACCCGGCCAGGAGTTTCGCCCCCCAACTGGGCCAAATCCAAGTGGCGGCCAGCCCCAGAGGAATGACCGGGATCAAGTAGCCCCCATACAGATTTGGATTGCGCAGATAGCTGTACACCCGCGTCAGACCCGCCAAACCCGACTCCGGATCCACCCAGGTGGCCAGTTCCGCTGCCCCATATAAGTATTGCCGCAGGCCATGGATCCCCATCGCCAAGCTGACCAAAAGCAGGGATCCGACGATCCAATCCCGAAACTGCAGTTGGCGAAGCAGACGCTGCAGCAGCAGATAGCCGGCCAGGTAGAGCGTCAACTTCAGCCAGCCCTCCCGCGCTGCATAGGGAACCGGCGAAAGGATCGTGGCCAGGGTGGCAATTCCCCAAAACAGGCCTAGGGGCAGATGGACGGGCAGCCAAGTTGGGGTTTCCACCAGCCAGCCCAAGACCACAAGCGCCGCCATGGCCAGCAAAATCAGACCTAGGATGCCGGTGGAGCTTTGCGCCGAAAAGACCCAATACAGCAGCACCAGGCCCAAACCGATCCAGTCAGAGGTTTGCACCAGTAGGCTGCTTTTGCCCCAACTCCGCAGGGATCCCGACACTCGGCTTAAAAGGCTGCCCTGCCACCAGGACTCGATAGGAAAATCCCGCAGCAGCAGGCCGCGCCACAGTCGCGTTGCTCGTTCCATGGCTCCTTCCAGCGCCCTGGGCACTTGTGCTTCAGGCCTATCTTCCGAGTTTATCTCCCCAGCGAACAGGGGCAAGGGCGGGAAGGCAAGCGGGATCCCCCTTCTAGAACTCGCAGACTCATTGCTAGAGTTAGCTGCCTCGCCGACCTCGAAGCGCCCTTTAGGCAAACGAGGCTAGCGGGTGGGGCTGGGATTTCCCAACCTCTTCAGAGTTGAAAGGGGAAACCCCTGCTCCCAACTGGCCTGCATTGAAGACTTGGGGATTACAATAATGAATTTGCACACGAATAGGCCGGCCTAAACCCAGAGCAGATCCCAGGCAGCGGGCTAAAACCTGCACCTTGAACTCCAGTTCGCCAATGGTGTCCATACGCTTGCAGCCCTCCCTCCAACCCCGTCTCTAAGGCCAGCTTAGGAGAAGATTGATGATAGTTCTTCAGTGGGAATACAGAATTTGCCAAGCTAGATCATGCAAAGCTGGCGTTTTTTTAGAGAGAAAAGAAGCTGAAACTTGGCCAGGCTTTCTCCGGAAGATCCCGGATAAAGACCCGGAACCTGCCGCTGATTAACGTAAGCAAAATAACGCCTAGAGAAACTACGGAAAAAAGCTGGAGACCAAGCTGAGGGGACTTGGGGGAGTATGCCTGTCTACCTTTACTGGGGAGATGACACCTATCGGCTGATGCAGGCGGTGCACCAGTTGCGGGAGCAAGTGCTGGATCCCGACTGGGCCGCTTTTAACTACGATCGCCTGCCGCCGGAGTCCACACTGGCCGGACTTAACCTGGCCATGACCCCGCCCCTGGGATCCAACGCTCGCCTGGTTTGGCTGGAAGAGACGACGCTCACCCAGGATTGTCCGGAAGAGTGGGTAAGGGAACTGGAGCGGACGTTAGCCTCTTTACCCCCCACCACCCATTTGTTGTTGACCACCCGCAACAAGCCCGATGGACGGCTCAAATCCACCAAGCTCCTCAAGCAAGTGGCCCTTGCCCGCGAGTTTCCCCAACTGGCCCCCTGGGATGAAGAGGGTATCCTGAGGCAGGTATACAGCGAGGCCCGGCAGCGGGATCTCAAGCTCAGCCCAGAGGCAGCCCAGAAGTTGGCGGAAGCCGTGGGCAACGACTCCCGCCGCTTGGCGATGGAACTGGAAAAGCTGGCTTTGTTTACGGTCAACCAACGGGATCCCATCTCCCCTGAGCAAATCGAGGCTTTGGTGCCCGCCAGCGCCTACAACAGCTTTCAACTGGCCGCCTCCCTGCGCCAGGGCAACTTGGATCAGGCCCTGCGCATCCTGGCCCATCTTTTGGATCACAACGAGCCGGCCCTGAAGATCCTGGCGGTGTTGGTGGGGCAATTTCGCACCTGGCTGTGGGTAAAGCTATTGCTGGAGGAGGGAGAACGGGATCCCAAAGTCATCGCCCAAAAAGCAGAGATTGCCAATCCCAACCGGGTTTATTTTCTCCAAAAAGAGGTGGGATCCCTAAAAAGCTCGGCGCTGCTGCAGGTGATGCAGCAACTTTTACAACTGGAGTATCAGCTCAAGCAAGGTCAACCGGAGCGAGAAGTGTTTCAAGAGGCTCTGATCCAGATTGTGGCCATTCTCCAGAAATCCTGAGCCTTTTCGTTCAGGGACAGTTCTAGCAACGGGCAGCCTACCCACCGGGATCAGATCCTTCACCAGGGAGGATCCCTCTTCGGAACTCAGAGTAGGTAGAGCAGGATAAACAGCACAATCCAAACCCCATCCACAAAGTGCCAGTAGATCTCAGCAGCCTCGACGCCAAAGTAGTGTTGGGCGCTGTAGTGACCCGGCTTCAGGGATCGCCAAAGCACCGCCAAAATAAACAGCAGCCCCGCCGCCACATGTAGCCCGTGAAACCCGGTCAAGACATAGAAGGTGCTGGCAAACAAGTTGGTGGTAAGGCCAAACTCCAGGTGGCTGTACTCGTAGAGCTGCCCGGCCAAGAAAATCGCACCCATCAGGGCAGTGAGGGCAAACCACAGCCGTAGCCCCTTGACGTTATTGGCCTGGATGGCGGGCTTGGCCTGGTGGATAACCAAGCTGCTGGCGAGCAAAATCGCCGTGTTGATCCCAGGCAAGAGCAATTCCCGCTCCGGCGTCCCTTCCGGCGGCCAGACGGGGGCCGTGAGGCTGTAAGCCAAGTAGGCCATGAACAGGCCCAAGAATAAGCAGCCTTCCGCCACCAAGAACATCAGCAGACCAAAAATGCGATGATCTGGGTGCTCAGCGTGAGCGGTGTGGGCCTGAGTGTGGCCGGCTATCAAGGCATCAGCAGCAAGGGATCCTTGCATATTCTTCTCCACTCAAAAAATAAACCAATCGAACCTTAGAATTCCTGAGACGGTGTGGCCAGCCCAGCCGGGATCAAGACTGGAATGCCCGGTGAGTAGAAGATGGAGACCCCCTGCTAAGAAGAAGTCGTAGGCTCTGCTTCCGCCAACGCCAGCTCCCGCAAGCTCTGCAACTGGGCGGCAAAGTAATCCAAAGTCTCCTTGCTGTGCAGGCCGTAGTCGTAGGGGCCGGTCAGCAGAATGGGATCCCCGTAGAAGTTGTGGGCAGGCGGCGGGGAAGAAGTCGCCCACTCCAGGGTTAGAGCCTGCCAGGGGTTGTCGCCGGCCTTGGGCCCGGCCACCCAGGAGTAGATGGCGTTCACCAAGAAGGGCAGCGTGGAAATGGCTAGAACAAAAGCCCCCACGGAGCTAATCCAGTTGAGGTCGGCAAATTGCGGGTCGTACTGGGCCACGCGGCGGGGCATGCCCATCAGGCCCAGCTTGTGCATCGGCAAAAAGCACATGTTGAAGCCGACAAAGGTCAACACAAAATGCACCCGCCCCCAGAACTCGTTCAGCAGCCGCCCGGTCATCTTGGGGAACCAGTGGTAGAGGCCGGCATAGATGCCAAAGACGCTGCCGCCAAACAACACGTAGTGTAGGTGGGCCACCACAAAGTAGGTGTCGTGGACGTGGATATCCAACGGCACCGAAGCAAGGATGATCCCGCTCAAGCCGCCGATGACGAACATGGAGATAAAGCCCATGCCAAACAACATGGCCGAGCGGAAGTGGATCTTGCCGCCCCAGAGAGTCGCCAGCCAGCTAAACACCTTGATCCCGGTGGGAACGGCAATGGCCATGGTGGCGATCATGAAAAACACCCGCATCCAGTCGGGAGTGCCGCTGGTAAACATGTGGTGAACCCAGACAATCAAGCCCAAAAAACAGATGGCCAAGCTGGAGTAGGCAATGGCTTTGTAGGCAAAGATGGGCTTGCGGGCGTGCACCGGCAAGATCTCCGAAATCATGCCGAACACCGGCAAAACCATGATGTACACCGCCGGGTGGGAGTAAAACCAGAACATGTGCTGGTACACCACCGGATCCCCGCCGCCGCTGGGGTTGAAGAAAGCCGTGCCCGCCAACAGGTCAAAGCTGAGCAGGATCAGCGCCCCCGCCAGAACCGGCGTTGCAATGAGCGTGATGATGGAAGCGGCCAGCATCGCCCAGCAGAACAAGGGCATATCCTCCATCTTCATGCCGGGCAGGCGCATCTTGAGGATGGTGGTGATGAAGTTCACGGCCCCCAGGATCGAAGAGGTTCCGGCCAGCAAAATGCTCAAGATCCAGAGCTCTTCTCCCACCTTGCCACTGATGAGGCTCAGCGGCGGATACGAGGTCCAGCCAGCTGAGGGGGCCTCGATAAACAAGCTGGCCAGCAGCAAAAGGCCACTGGGTGGAACCAGCCAAAAGGCGACGGCGTTCAGCTTGGGAAAGGCCATGTCCCGCGCCCCGATCATCAGCGGCACCAGGTAGTTGCCAAAGCCCCCCATCAAAGCCGGCACGATCCACAAAAAGATCATGATCGTGGCGTGCAGGGTAAAGGCCCCGTTGTAGCGCTCAAAGCCGAGAAAGTCCGCCTCTGGGGTAGCCAGCTCCGCCCGTACCGCTGTGGCCAGCGCTCCCCCCACCAAGTAGAAGAAAAAGGTGGTCACCAAATACTGGATCCCAATGACCTTGTGATCGGTGGAGAAGGTAAAAAAGCGCCACCAAGGCTCGGCGGGAGGATCCAGGCTGGCTTTGGGGGCAGCGGCAAGGGTGGGATTGTCCTGTAGCTGGGTCATGGCAAGAAGCTCCTACTGGCGTCACCAGAATGTGCGTCAAGGGGGAGTTGGAGAGAGGCCAGCTCAGCCGGCGAGAGGCCCAAACGTTGCCGGTGAACTTGGACAAAGGCAGACTCCGACGGAGAAAATTCCAGACGATGCCCGTGCTGGAGAGGCAGTGACGGCGAGTCCGCCGCCAGGGCAAGGGCGCCACCCTCTCCACCGGCGGCCAAAACTTGCTCCTGCTGCCAGCGCTCGAACTCTTCCGGCGTCTCCACAATTAGTTGCCCGGCCATCACCCCATGGTAAGGGCCACACAACTCGGCGCAGACGATGGGGTAAGTTCCCAACTGCGTGGGCACAAACTCCAAGTGGGTTTCTCGGCCCGGAATGAGATCTTGCTTGAGGCGAAATTGCGGCACCCAGAAGGCGTGGTTGACATCCAGAGCCGTCATATTAAGGCGCACCCGCTTGTTAAGAGGAAGGTGCAGCTCGCCAGCCACCAAACCCGACTCCGGATAAGTGAATACCCAAGCATATTGCATGCCCTGAACTTGGACAACCAGCTCCGGCTGGCCCATCTCCTTTCCGGGCAGCAGCGCGGGAGTGTAGGCATAGTCCGGATCCCCTGCTGCTGAGTCTTGGGAGGGCTCCATCGCCATGGCCGTGTGGATGTGACCGCCCACATCGGCGCCCCCATACACCGCCTGATAGACATCGAGGCTGGCCAGGCCCAGCCAGAGGATGATCACTGCTGGCACCGCTGTCCAGACGATCTCCAGCAGCACGTTGCCGTGGTTGGGATCCCCATCCCCACGGTCGCCCCGCCGCTTGCGGTAACGGATGGCACAGTAGAGAAGCACCCCCTCCACCACCAAAAAGATCCCCGTGGCGATGGTGATCGTGCTGTTGAAGAGGCTATCGAACAGAGGAGCCGAGTTGGCCGCTGCTTCGGGAAGCAGATGGTGATTCTGGCCATACCAGAGGCTGGCCAGGGTCAGCAGAACCCCAATACCCACCAAAATGATGTTACTGAGCGCACTCACGACTGCTCTTCCCCACTGCAAATGCAAGGCACGCCCGCCCTAGACAAAATCTGTTCTGCGAACAGAGCCGAAGCGGGCCACACCCATCCTTCATATCCATTTAGGTCACGGGAGCTGGAGAGGATTGCCCAGGCTTAGGGATCTCTTCAGAATCTTCATCGCTGGGAATTGGTAGAGGGGAGCGGCTTGATTGGCAGGATCGACAGAGCTTCTGGAAGATGAACGATGCATGCAGAGGAGGCGTGGCTCAGCACAAAGAAATTCTTAAAAAGCCTTCGCCAGCCGCAAGTCTGCATTTAGGATCCGTTACAGGGGAGTCAGTCTCCTTGTCTGCCTATAGCTAGATGCTGAGCCAGTTAGACCTCAAAGACCTATTGAATTAAGTTCGCTAACTGAAATGGATAGCTTAAGTATCGATCTCGATTATTTTTTATGCAGATTATTCCGAGCTTGGATTGACTTGCAATAACTTTTTCAACGGCGATGGACTCTTCGATTTCCCAATCTCACGCTCATCCCTTGCCGTCTAGGGAGCTTTCCCTGCGCATGGGGCAAGCCTTGCTGGGTTTAGCAGCGGCCACTTGGCTGTTGATGGGACTGGGCAGTGCCACTCGAGTCATGAATGCTGGCTTATCCTGTCCAGATTGGCCCCTCTGCTATGGAGAGCTTGTCCCCACTGAGCAGATGAACCTGCAGGTGTTTCTGGAGTGGTTTCACCGCCTGGTGGCTGCTGGGGTGGGCTTGGCCACCCTGCTGCTAACGGGGTTTGCCTGGCTGAAGCGCAAGGCCTTGCCCGCTTGGCTGCCCTGGGGCCTGAGCTGGGCTTTTGTCTTGGTCGTGGCCCAAGGGATCCTGGGCGGGCTGACGGTAACGGAGCTGTTGCGCTTTGACATTGTGACGGCTCACCTGGGCACGGGCCTGCTGTTTTTTGCCACGCTGCTCACCTTGGGATTGCTGGCCCTGCCAAGCGTCGCTCCTTCGGAGGAGGGGAGAGCTTCTGTTGGCTACTTGCCCTGGCTCGGCTTGGGGGCAGTGCTGCTGGTGTACGTCCAGAGCCTTCTCGGAGCTTTGGTGGCTTCCCAATGGGCGTTGCACCAGTGCTTAGCTGCTGGCGAGCTGTGCGGGGTGATGAACGGTCACTTGCTGGGGGTGGCTCCGGCCACACTGGCGGTGTTGGTGGTGGCGGTGGCCACAAGTTGGCGACGCCGGCAGCTCCCGCGGATTCTCAAGCTGCTGGGCCATGGTTCGGTGGGCCTTTTGCTGGCGCAAGTAGGGGTTGGCGTTCTTACCTATCGCTACCGGCTGCAGGTGGAGCCCTTGACGGTAGCCCACCAGATGATTGGGGCAGCTTTGCTGGGGTGCTTGCTGGGCTTTACGGTGCTGGCCTGGCGTACGAGCAACAGCCTTGAAAGCCAGGAGGAAGGAAGCTCTCCCCGGAGCCCTCGGAGGGTAGCCGCGGCCGCAGAAATCAACGGCAAGTAGTTCCATGGCAGATATCCTTCAAACCTACCGTCCAGATCCTTGTCAGAACACGGTGACAGGGATCCCTTTTGGCCATCACCAAAGTCTTGCGCAGGTTTTGCGCAGCTATAGCCAGTTGGTGAAGCCGAAGATCATCGCCCTCTTGCTGATGACCACGGCTGGAGCCATGTGGATGGCGGGCAATACGGATCCTTTCAAGTTTGGCGTCACCCTCTTGGGGGGGGGGATGGCGGCGGCAGCAGCCAATGTCATCAACATGGTGTACGACGCCGATATTGATCGGATGATGGAGCGAACCCGCCATCGTCCTTTGCCTTCTGGCCGCATTCGGGCACGCCATGCCCTGAGGTTTGCCGGGATCCTGGCTGTGATGTCCTTTGGCTTGCTGGCCTGTTTTACCAATTTGCTGGCTGCCAGCTTGGCCATGGCGGGGATCCTGGTGTATGTAGGGGTCTATACCCACTGGCTGAAGCGTTCCAGCCCCCAGAACATCGTCATCGGCGGAGCAGCGGGGGCGATCCCCCCTTTAGTGGGCTGGGCAGCGGCTACGGGCGAGCTGAGCTGGGCTGCTTGGGTGATGTTTGCCCTCATCTTTTTGTGGACCCCGCCCCACTTCTGGGCCCTAGCGATTTTAAAGCGAGAAGACTATGCCCGCGCCGGGGTGCCGATGCTGCCGGTGGTGGCCGGAGAAAGGCCGACTGCCGCCCAGATTCTTCTCTACGCCCTGTTGCTGGTGCCGGTCAGTCTACTGCTGGTTTACCCTTTGCACGTGCTGGGATCCTTTTACTTGAGCGCGGCGACCCTGCTGGGATCCCTTCTAATTTGGAAGGCGGTGCAGTTGCTCCAGGAGCCGCACAGCCGGGAGCGGGCAGCCTCCCTCTTCACCTTTGCCAACCTCTACTTGCTGCTGTTGTGCGGTGCCATGGGGTTGGACAGGTGGTCGCTGACCCACACCCTTTGGGATCAAGCCCTTGCCTCTCTCCAGGGTGTCTATGCCAGCCTGGGGGCGCTGGCCAACCACCTTGGGGCAGTGGGATCCCTGGGTTGACGACTTAACCAATTGACATCCTCCCCGGCCTGAAGGCGGGGGATTCTTACACGGTCGTCGCAAAGGCGTTGTCAAAGCGCCTCTAGACAGTTCCTGAAGGCAAAGCCCCAAAGTTCTGCTGACTTTCTTAAGCAGGTTGGCGGCAGCATTCGCCTCAGCGTTGACCAACCACCCCTTTGCCGTTTGGTACAGGCCCCGCTTGACAC